>DATHBY010000486.1:0-4181 GCA_035295885.1 Allosphingosinicella sp. | reverse complement strand
GAGCTTTCCACTTCTCCGGACGATGACGGCCGCCGGGCCGCCCGCGCCGAAGTCGTGCTCGGCGCCGGGCTTCGGCAGCGCGGCGCCCACGCCGTCACCATTCAGGTCCTCGATCTCTCGATTACCGGCTTTCGAGCCGCGACCCATCTCGAGCTGATGAACGGCACCGATATCTGGCTGAAGCTGCCCGGCCTCGAATCACTTCACTCGCGAGTGGTGTGGATGAAGGGCCATATGCTCGGCTGCGAGTTCGTGCGTCCGCTCCACCCCGCCGTGCTCGACATGATCGTCCGCAACGCCCCCCGCTGAGGCTGGACGCGCGGGCCGCGGCGGCCCATCCTCCCCTCGGTCAAAGCAGGGGAAACCGAAATGTCCATCACGCTTGCGGCGGCGCTCCTTGTCGCCGCGCCGGGGCCTCAGACGGCTTCGATCGTCGACACTGACAAGACGATGGCCGGACAGCCGCTGGTGGTGCCGCAGGGACCGCTGCAGGTCGTCGCCACCCGAATCGTCCTTCCCGCCGGCTCGACGATCGGGACTCACATGCATTTCTGGGCCCGCTACGTCTATGTGGAGAGCGGCGAGGTGCAGTTGACCCTGACCGGCGCCGGGACGACCAGGACGTTCCGGTCCGGTGAGATGATCGTCGAGCCGATCGGCAAATGGCATAGCGGCAGGATCGTCCGCGACACCGTTCTGGTCGCCACCGAGCAGGTCCCGCCCGGGCGCTGCAACACAATCAGGCCGCCTGCCGCGGGGGCTTCGAACGACTGCTGAACGAGGCCCTCCCGGGCCCGGGGCGAGTGGTGCTGCCGGTGAGGATTGAACTCACGACCTCAGCCTTACCAAGGATGCGCTCTACCACTGAGCTACGGCAGCCTACTCGCCAGTGGGGCTGCCTATCAAAGTACCACTTTGATGGCGACCCTCGGGAGAGGCGGGGCTATGGCCGGGGGGGCGGTGGAATGTCAAGGTAAGCCATGGCGAAGCGAGACGAGGAACGGGAGAAACGGCTGACCGAGGCGCTGCGGGAGAATTTGCGGCGCAGGAAGGCCCAGGCGCGCGGGGAGGGACCCCCTCATCCGGGCGAAAGCCGCGACCTCGGGGAGACCCGCTGAGACTTCTCGTCCTGAGGCCCCGGCTTTCGCCCCGGTGAAGCTAGAGGGGCGCGCAGCCCGCTTCCAGCCAGGCCTTCGCCTCGCCCTCGAGCTGGGGGCCGACCACCTCCAGCACCTTCGAGTGATAGGCGTTCAGCCAGTCCCGCTCCTCCGGCGAGAGCAGCGCCACCTCGATCAGATTGCGGTCGATGGGCGCGAAGGTGAGAGTCTCGAAGCCCAGCATCTTCTTCTCCGCGCCCTCGATTTCGCGCGGCTCGACGAGCACCAGATTCTCGACCCGGATTCCATATTCGCCGGTCTTGTAATAGCCGGGCTCGTTGGAGAGGAACATTCCGGCCCTGAGCGGCTCGTCGCCTCCGGACTGGCTCGATCCGGCGGGGGAGATTCGCTGGGGCCCCTCATGGACGGCGAGATAGGCGCCGACTCCATGGCCGGTGCCGTGGGCGTAATCGAGCCCCGCCTGCCAGAGGAACTGGCGGGCGAAGCTGTCGAGCTGGCTGCCGCGAGTGCCTTCGGGAAAGACGGCTCGGGCGATGGCGATATGGCCCCTGAGCACCCGGGTGAAGCGGTCGCGCATCTCGGCCGTCGGCTCGCCGATCGCGACGGTGCGGGTGACGTCGGTGGTGCCGTCCGGATATTGGCCGCCCGAATCGACCAGGTAGATCGAGTTCATCTCGAGCTTGCGGTTGGTTTTCTCGCTCACCCGGTAATGGACGATGGCTCCGTTGGGGCCGGCGCCGGAGATCGTGTCGAAGCTGGTGTCGCGAAGGTCGCCGCACGCCTGGCGGAACCGCTGGAGCTTCTCGACCGCGATCAGCTCGTCGACCTGGCCCTTGGGCGCCTCGACCGAGAGCCAGTGCAGGAAGCGGCTCAGTGCGGCGCCGTCGCGCGCCTGGGCGGCGCGGTGGCCCTCGATCTCGGCCCGGTTCTTGATCGCCTTGGGAAGGACGGCGGGATCGCGCTTCTGGACGATCTTCGCGCCCGCTTTCTCCAGGGCCTCGAAGATCGCGTGAACGGCCCGTTCCGGATCGGCGACCACCGTCTTGCCGGCGAGAGAACGCAAATGCGGCTCGAATTCGTGCCGCTCGTGGATCCGGACTCCGTTGCCGAGATGCTGGCGCACGTCGTCGCCGATCTTCTCGGACGCGACGAAGAGGTCGGCGGTGCCGTCCTCGTTGACCAGCGCGAAGGAGAGGGCGACCGGGGTGTGCTCGACGTCCTGGCCTCTGACGTTGAAGGTCCAGGCGATCGAATCGAGTGCGGACAGCACGGCCGCGTCGGCCTTGTGCTCGTGCAGCCAGTCGGCCATTTCCTGGCGCTTGGCGGCCGACGACTTGCCGGTGAAATCGTCGGGGTGGACGACCAGCCGGGCCTTGGAGGGCTCGGGCTTGTCGGCCCAGACCGCGTCGATCGGGTTGCGCTGGACGGGAACGAGTTCGGCGCCCTTCCCGGCCAGCGCCTCCTTGGCCCGGGCCACCCAGTCCCTGGTGTGGAGCCATGGATCGTAGCCGATTCGGCCGCCGTCCGGCGCCTTGGCCTTGAGCCATTCGGCGACGCTCGTCTCGGGCACCGACTGGTAGCTCCAATGCCTGCCGTCCACCTGATCGCGGACCTGGAGGGTGTAGCGCCCGTCGACGAAGATCGCCGCCTCTTCGGGCAGCACCGCCGCCGAGCCGGCCGAGCCCTGGAATCCGGTCAGCCAGGCGAGGCGCTGGGCGTAGCTTCCGACATATTCACTCATATGTTCGTCGGTAAGTGGAACGACGAAGCCGTCGAGCCGGTCCGACTTGAGCTGCTCGCGCAGGGCGGCAAGACGGGCTTCGTAGGTCGACATGGCAAAATCCTCAGGCGTCGCTATGGGCTTGCCGAGCGAATAGACCAGCCCGCCTCCGCACGAAAGAGAGCATGACCCTTCCAGATCCGCCGCGCGCCCAGCCGCGCCCCTACAGCTTCGAACGCCACGGCTATACCGTCGAGGATCCCTATGCCTGGCTGAAGGATCCGGGCTACCCGACGGTCGAGGACGAGGACGTGCTCGCCTATCTGCGGGCCGAGAACGACTATTTCGAGGCCGCGATGGCCCCGCACGCCTCGCTGGTCGAGACTTTGTTCGAGGAGATGAAGGGCCGAATCAAGGAGGACGAATCCTCGGTCCCGGTGCGCGACGGCGACTGGGTCTATTGGTGGGCGTTCAAGCCCGGCGCGCAATATCGCACCTGGTATCGCCGGGCGGTCGCCGGCGGCGGCGAGCAGGTGGTTTTCGACGAAGCCCTGGAGGCGGAAGGCAAGGAATATTTCCTCCGCGGAGCGCTCGAGGTCAGCCCGGACGGGCGGCTTGCGGCCACCCTGGTCGACGACAGCGGCTCGGAGCGGTTCGACCTGCGAATCCGCGACCTTGCCACCGGCGAGGACATCGAGACCGTGACCGACGTCGCCATCGGCCAGCCGGTCTGGACCAGCGACAGCCGGGGAGTCGTGTTCACCGAGGTGAACGAGCATTGGCGAAGCTACCGCGCCCGCTTCCACCGCCTCGGCACGCCCACTTCCGAAGACGTGACGCTCTACGAGGAGACCGAGGAGCTCGGGTTCAGCGTCGGAGTCAGCGAATCGCAGGACCGAAGCCTGATCTTCATCGCCACCGGCGACAACAGCACGAGCGAGGTCCGCTTCGTCCCGTCCGGCGATCCGAAGGCACCGCTTACCCTCATCTCGCCGCGGCTGGAGAAGCGGCGCTATGCGGCCGATTCGGCGCACGGCAAGCTCTGGATCATCACCAACGACGATCATGTGAACTTCCGGATCGCCGAGGCGGATCCGGCGGCGCCCGGGGAATGGGCGACCGTGATCCCCGGCTCCGACCGTGTCTATCTGCGGGGGCTGACCTCCTACCGCGACCATCTCGCCATTTCCGAAAGGGTCGACGGGCTCGACCAGCTTCGGCTGCGCGCCTATGACGGCCGCGAGGAGCGGATCCCGTTCGGCGGGGCCGCTTATTCGGCCGACTTCGGAAGCAATCCCGAATTCGCGCCCGACGCCTACCGGCTGGGCTATTCGTCGATGGTC
>DATHBY010000485.1:0-4501 GCA_035295885.1 Allosphingosinicella sp. | reverse complement strand
CGTTGAGCGAGGCGGCAATCTCGCGGGCGCCGGCATTCTGGAGCGTTACGATCCGGCTCGAGGTCGAGTCGCGATCGATCGAGGCGAGCACCTGGCGGATCCGGCGCACATTGTCGGCATAATCGGCGACGACGATCGAGTTCCTGGTCGCGGTGATCGAGCCTTCGCGGCTGACCAGCGGCCGAAGGGTCTCGAGCGCCTGCGCGCCCTCGATGCTCCGGGTTCGGAATATTTCGGTGACGAAATTGTTGGCGCTGCCCCGACCGCCCACTCGCCCGCCGGCCGCGGCACCGGTGGCGATCGGCTGGATCCGGAAGGCGCCGCCCTGGAGCGGCACCGCCATCAGCCCGTTGGCGCGCAGGGTCGACAGGAACAGCTCGAAATATTCGGAGCGCGACAGCGGCCGCTGGGTCACCACCGAGACCTTGCCGTTCACCGCGGGGTCGACGATGAAGGTCCGCCCGGTCACCCGCGCGGCGTCCTCGATGAAGGCGCGGATGTCGGCCTCGCGGAAATTGACGACATGCTGGGCGCATACGGGCGTCAGCGGCGCCGCCAGCATCAGTGCGAAAGCGAGGAGCGCGCGCTTCACCGGCCGTCTCCCGGCCGCAGGGTCACCACCCGCCCGTCGCGCTCCACCTGCAGGGTGACCCGCGCCGAAGCCAGCTCAGCGGCGATCCCCTGCGCCTGCTCGGCCGAGCGGATCCGGCGGCCGTTGACGGCAACGACGACGTCGCCCGGTGCGAGGCCCAGCGCCCGGAAGCCTTCGCCCTTGCCCTGCGGGCTGACGGTCACTCCGGTCAGCTGCGACCCGTTCATCCGCGGCGCCATTCCGACCTTGTCCGGATAGAGCTTGGACGGCGGGACGGGCGGCCCGCCCGGCTCGACCGAGGTGTTGGGCTGAATGACGGGCGCGGGCGGCGCAACCGACGGCGGCGCGCCCGGTGGGGCCGCCGTGGCCGGCCCCTGCGACTGATCCATGAACAATTGCTCGTCGGCGCCGCCGCGCGAGATGGTGACGCTGTCGAAATCGACCGACTTCAAAGTGACTCCGGGCTCGATTTCCTCGCCGACTCCGATGCTGCGCTGCTGTCCGTCCGAGCCCGCGATGATGGCGGAGCCGCGGCCGGAGACCTGGTCCTGGCGGATCCCGAACAGCTTGAGGTTCAGCGAGGTGACGGTCACCGGTCCCGCCGAGCCGCTGAGGCGGAAAAAGGGGTCGAAGCTGGCGAGGACTTCGGTCGAGGCGGGGCGGTGCGCGCCGGCGGCACGCCAGTCGCCGAGCGGGCCCACCGGGGTGATCGCAGTCCAGATGAGTCGGGCGCATTGCAGGGCGATCAGGGCGAGAAGGGCGAGCTCGAGCAGAGTCCAGCCGTTGACGCTCCGGGCGCGGCCGATCAGCCGCCGGCTGTCAAAAGCTAAACGCATCTACCCCAAACCCCTTCCCCGCATCACCCTGAAGCGGCAGATTTCCACAGTCAATACAATGTTTTGGCGACCATCCAGCCCAGGATTCGCCAGCCGGGCAAACTTTCAGCTTTTCCGCCGCCGCGCAAGCGGCTTGTGAGACGGGCCGATTACCGGCTGATGACAATCCAGATCGGCCAGGCGGCGAGCGCCATCAGGGTGCCGAGCGGCAGCCGGTCGGTTGCCGCGACCTCCTGCCCCCGCAGCCGCTTGGCAAGCAGGGCTCCGAGGCCGAGCAGCCCCGCCCCGACCAGCACGAACGGCAGCTGCGCCCAGCCCAGCCAGGCGCCGATCGCCGCGAACAGCTTGGGGTCGCCGCCCCCCAGCCCCTCCCGCCCGCGCAGAGCCCGGTAGAGCCGGGCGATCAGGAACAGGGAGGCGAAGCCCGCCGCGGCTCCGATCAGCCGGTCGGAGAGCGGCGGCCCGAACCCGCCCCAAGCCGCCGCCAGCCCCGCCGCCAGCAGCGGCCAGGTGAGCCGGTCGGGCAGCCACTCATGCTCGACGTCCATCGCCGCGAGCAGGAACAGCCACCAGCCCAGGATAGCCGTCACTCCCGCCAGCGGCATCGGATGAACGAGGATCGCGGCGATCCCGATCATCGCCGCGCCCGCCTCGGCGGCGAGATGACGGCGGTCGATCCGCGTGCCGCAATGGCGGCACCGACCCTTGGCGAGCGACCAGCTGAGGATCGGAACGAGGTCCCGCGCTTCCAATATCCTGCCGCATTTGTCGCAGGCGGAACGGCCGGCGACGACGCTTCGCCCCTGCGGCCAGCGGATCAGGACGGTGGCGAGGAAGCTGCCTATGGCCGCTCCGAGAATGAAGGCGAGCGCCGTCCAGGCCGCATCCGCCGGCGCCGGCAGCCCCGTCACGGCCCCGCGGCGGCGGCGAGCGTGCGCTGCGCCTGCACGAGGTGAGGCCGGTCGATCATCCGCCCGTCGAGTGCCAGAGTGCCCGCGCCCGGATTCGCCTCGAACGCCGCCACCACCGCCCGGGCATGCGCGACCTCCGCCTCGCTCGGAGTGAAGGCGGAGTTGATCACCGGCACCTGCTCCGGATGGATCGCCATCATCCCGCTGAAACCGTCCCGCCGCGCCCGGGCCGCGTATGCCGCCAGCCCATCGAGGTCGCGAAAGGCCGGATAGACGGTCTCGATCGGGGCCACCCCCGCCGCCGCCGCCCCGAACAGGCAGAGCGAGCGGGCGAGCTCATAAGGAGGAGTATAGCGGCCGTCCGGCTCGCGCGAAGTCGCCGCACCGATGGCGGCGGGCAGGTCCTCGGCGCCCCAGGTCAGGCCGGCGAGCCGCTTCAGCCCGCCATAGGTGCCGAGCTGGAACATCGCCGCCGGAGTCTCGGTGGCGATGGCGAGGATCTGGGTCGTGGCATTGCCCCGCTCGGTCAGCCGCCGGGTCAGCTCGGTGACGGAGACTCCCCCCTCTGCCTTGGGCAGCACGATCCCGTCCGGATGGCTGGAAAGGATCGCGGCGAGGTCCTTGTCGGCCTCGTCCGTCCCGAGCGGGTTGATCCGCACGAAGAGCTTGGCGGTGCTGTGCGAGTTGAGGAACTCCGCCACGCTGCGCCGCGCCTCGGGCTTGGCGGACGGCGCGACCGAATCCTCAAGATCGAGGATCAGAGCATCGGCGCCCGAGCGCAAAGCCTTCTCCATCCGGTCGGGGCGGTCGCCGGGGACGAAGAGGAGCGAACGCAACCTCATCCATGCTTCTCGCCGGAACGGGGAGGGGGACCGGCCGCCGAAGTCGGGTGATGGAGGGGTCGGGCGGCTTCGGAGGCATGCGCATCGGCCCCTCCACCAGCCTTCGGCTGGTTCCCCTCCCCGTTCCGGGGAGGAACGAGGCTCACCCCCTCCTCCTCTGGATCAGAGCCGTGCGCTCGGTCGTGCAGACGAGCTCGTCGCGCTGGTTGAGCATGCGGTGCTCGAACGTCACGATTCCCGCATCGGGCCGCGACCTGGAATCCTTGAGCGAGATCACCTCCGTCTCCGCCCGCAAGGTGTCGCCGATGAACACCGGCTTTGGCATCCTCACCTTGTCGTAGCCCAGATTGGCGACGAGCGTCCCCAATGTAGTGTCCCCCACCGACAGCCCGACGAGCAGCGAGAAGGTGAAAGTGCCGTTGACGACGATCCGCCCGAACTCGGTCGCCGCGGCATATTCCTCGTCGAGGTGGAGGGGCTGCGGATTGTGGGTCAGAGCCGAGATGAGGAGGTTGTCGGTCTCGGTGACGGTGCGGTGCGGCTGGTGGGCGATCCGGTCGCCGATCGTCCACTGCTCGTAATAGCGGCCGGGCATTTGGGTCGGCTCCTAGCTCGTCATGCCGGACTTGATCCGTCATCCACCTTCTTGAGTCCGCTTTGAAGTAAATGTGGACCCCGGATCAAGTCCGGGGTGACGCGCAGGTCATTCCCCCTTCTCCACCCGAACCAGCAAAGTCCCTTCGCTCACCTGTGCACCTTCCGCCGCTTCGAGCTCCGCGACAATCCCTTCAAACGGCGCCGCCAGGCTATGCTCCATCTTCATCGCCTCGAGGGTCAGCAGCTTCTGCCCCTTGGCCACCCGGTCCCCCTGCCGGACATCGACCGAGATCACCCTCCCCGGCATCGGCGACAGCAGCGAGCCGTCGGCCGCGCCGGCACCGGCGCCCGAGCCGGCCTCGCCCGGCCAGTCGAAGCCGAAGGCCTGCCCCTGATAGAATACGACCAGCTTGTCGGCATAGGTCGCCGAGCCGGCCGCCATCGCCGCGGGCATGGCCCGGTCGACAATCCGGGTTTCGCCCCGATAGGAGATCGCGATCCGCAGATCCTCCGGGCCGTTCAGCCGAAAGCCCTCCAGGCGCTGCCAGGGATCGTCCTCGCGCCCGCTCTCGCCGAAGCCTGTGCCCGCCATCGCCGCCGCGGCCAGCCGCCAGATCGACTCGTCCGGTTCGGGCGGGGGAACCAGGCTGTCGATGTGGCGGGGGATGAATCCGGTGTCGACCGCGCCAGCCATGAATTCCGGGTGGGAGCCCGCCTCGGCGA
>DATHBY010000484.1:0-5980 GCA_035295885.1 Allosphingosinicella sp. | reverse complement strand
GAGCTCAAGGGCATGAAGGCCGGAGAAGTGGTGCTCGCCCGCACCCGCGACCGGGTGGAGGCGGTCGTACGCCTGGACCCCTCCGCCCAGGTCTACTTCTACGGTGCGCGAGCGATCAATGCGCAGGCGATCGCCCAGATCGACCAGGCGAGGAGCGCGGCGAGCGAATATTCCCAGCTGCTTCGAAGGACTCGGGACCTGCAGCTCCGATTCAACGTCATCCTGCTGCTGGTTTCGCTCCTGATCGTGGGCATATCCATCTGGATCGCATTCCAGCTGGCGGACCGGCTGGTGCGCCCGGTGGGCGAGCTGGTCGGCGCGGCGAGGCGGATCACGGCCGGCGACCTTTCGGCCCGGGTGCGGCCGACCAGGGCGAGGGATGAGCTTGGTACGTTGGGGCAGGCGTTCAACCGGATGACCGGGCGGCTGGAAGAGCAGACCGGCGCGCTCGTCTCGGCCAACGCGCAGCTCGAGAGCCGGCGAACCTTCATCGAGGCGGTGCTTGCGGGGGTCACCGCCGGCATCATCTCGGTCGATCAGGAGCGCAACGTTCGGCTGATCAACAGCTCGGCCGAGGCTTTGTTGAAGACCGAGAAGGGCCAGGCGGTCGGCCGCAAGCTCGCCCAGCTCGCTCCCGAGCTCGACGCCCATCTCGACAGCGACCAGCGCGAGGACATCATCCAGTTCGCTTCCGGCGGCGAGCCTCGGACCCTGGCGGTGAAGAGGGTTCGGGTCGAGGGGGGGCATGTGCTCACCTTCGACGACATCACCGAGCAATTGCTCGACCAGCGCCGGGCGGCCTGGTCCGATGTGGCCCGGCGCATCGCTCACGAGATCAAGAACCCGCTGACTCCGATCCAGCTCGCCGCCGAGCGGCTTCAGCGGCGCTACGGCAAGGAGATCACCTCCGACGCCGGGACGTTCGAGAAGCTCACGGGCACGATCGTTCGCCAGGTCGGCGATCTGCGCCGCATGGTCGACGAATTCTCGTCCTTCGCCCGGATGCCCAAGCCGGTCTTCCACGAGGAGAAGATCGCAGAGATCGTCCGCGAATCCCTGTTCCTCCACCAGGTCGCCCATCCGGACATCGGCTTCACGCTCGACTCGCCGGAGCCTTCGCCCCTGCTGGTCTGCGACCGGCGCCAGCTCGGCCAGGCGCTGACCAATGTCATCAAGAACGCCGTCGAGGCCATCCAGCAGCGGCGGGAGGAAGAAGGCAAAAATGGCAAGGACCGCGTCGCCGTAACCCTGCGCGCCACCGACACCCGAATCTGCATCGAGGTCGCGGACAGCGGCATCGGCCTGCCCAGGGAGCGCGGACGGCTCACCGAACCCTATATGACCACTCGGGCGAAGGGGACGGGGCTCGGGCTCGCCATCGTCAAGAAGATCGTGGAAGAGCATTTCGGCAATATCGAGTTCGACGACGCGCCCGGGGGCGGCACTCTGGTCAGGCTCGTTTTCGACGCCGAATCCCTCGCCCGCCTCGACGTCGCGGAGGCGGCCCAGACCCAAGACATATCGGCAGACGGATAGACCATGGCCCTCGACATACTCATCGTCGACGACGAACAGGACATACGGGACCTCGTTTCGGGCGTGCTGGAGGACGAAGGCTATTCGTGCCGCACCGCCGCCAACAGCGGCGAGGCGCTTCAGGCTCTGGCCGACCGGCGGCCGTCGCTGCTTCTGCTCGACGTCTGGCTGCAGGGATCGAAGCTCGACGGGCTGCAGCTGCTCGAGGAAGTGAAGCGCCGCGACCCGTCGCTTCCGGTGCTGATGATCTCCGGCCATGGCAATCTCGACACCGCGGTCGCGGCGATCCGCCAAGGCGCCGCCGACTTCATCGAGAAGCCGTTCGAGGCCGGGCACCTCGTCCACCTCGTCGCGAGGGCCACCGAGACCGACCGGCTCCGGCGCGAGAATGCCAGCCTCCGGGCCCAGATCGGCCAGGACACCGAGCTGACCGGCTCCAGCGTCTCGATCAACGCGGTGCGCGCCACCCTGAAACGGGTGGCCGCGACCGGCAGCCGGGTCCTCATCTCGGGGCCCGCCGGAGTCGGCAAGGAAGTGGCGGCGCGCCTGCTCCACGACTGGAGCAACCGCGCCCGCGCGCCGTTCATAGTCGTCAGCGCCGCGCGCATGACCCCGGAGCGGGTTGAGGAGGAATTGTTCGGGGTGGAGGAGGGGGGCGAGCTTGCCCGGCCGGGCCTCCTCGAGCAGGCCCATGGCGGCACCCTCTTCCTCGACGAGATCGCCGACATGCCGATACCGGCCCAGGCCAAGATCCTTCGAGTGCTGACCGACCAGAGCTTCACCCGGGTCGGGGGCCAGCGGATGGTCAAGGTCGACATGCGGGTGGTCTCGTCGACGTCGCGGCACCTCGCCGACGAGATCGCCGCAGGCCGTTTCCGCGAGGATCTCTTCTACCGGCTCAACGTCGTTCCGGTGCACCTGCCCGCCCTGGCCGAGCGGCGCGAGGACATACCGGCTTTGATCGCCCATTTCGCCGCCCGCTACGCCGCCGAGCAGAGGCTGCCGACGCCCGATTTCTCCACCGACGCCGTCGCCGCGCTCCAGGCCTACGACTGGCCGGGCAACGTCCGCCAGCTGAGGAACGTCATCGAGCGCACGATCATCCTCGCGCCCGGGGCCCGGGTCGGCTGCATCGAGCTCGACATGCTTCCGCCCGAGATCCTCAACGAGCAGGCGAGCCTGAGCTCGGGCGAGGCGGTCAAGGCGATCATGGGGACTCCGCTGCGCGAAGCGCGCGAGACGTTCGAGCGCGAATATCTCAAGGTCCAGATCCGCCGCTTCTCCGGGAACATCTCGCGCACCGCAACCTTCATCGGAATGGAGCGCTCGGCTCTTCACCGAAAGCTCAAGGCGCTCGGCATAGGCGACAGCAAGGGCGAGCCGGAGGAATAAGGGACGTCGTTGCGAGGAGCGGAGCGACGAAGCAATCCAGCCTGCGTCCGGCAAAGCCGCAGCTTCCGGATTGCCTCGCTCCGCTCGCAATGACGGCGTCAGGGCTTCATCGCGCACTTCTGGCGCCCGGCTGCCGCCGGTGCTATTGTTTCCGCGAAGCTGCGCTCCACATTACGAAGGACGTCCCTTGGGGCGCCGACGCGGACAACGATCCGCCAATAAGGAGAGTGGGAAATGGCCGACAAGGTCAACAACCTCCAGGATCTGTTCTTGAACGGCCTGCGCCGTTCGAAGACCCCGGTGACGATGTTCCTGGTCAAGGGCGTCAAGCTGCAGGGCATCATCACCTGGTTCGACAATTTCTCGGTGCTCCTGCGCCGCGACGGCCAGGCCCAGCTTATCTACAAGCACGCAATCTCGACGATCATGCCGGCGCACCCGCTCGACATAAGCGACATCGAGCGTGCCTTCGAGGAAACCGGCGGCGGCGCCAGGAAGCCCGCCCTGCTCCAGGAGGCCTTTCTCGGCGCAGTGCGCCGCTCGGGCGAACCGGTCACAATGTTCCTGGTCAACGGAGTCATGCTCCAGGGCGAGATCGCCGCCTTCGACCTGTTCTGCATGCTCCTCCAGCGGGACGGCCTGTCGCAGCTCGTCTACAAGCACGCCATCTCGACCGTGCAGCCGGAACGGCCGGTGAGCTTCATGGAGCAGGATGACGAGGAGCCGGCGGCCTGAGCTTCACCGAACAACCGTCCGACGGCGAGTTCAGCCGCGGCGCCAAGGCGATCGTCGCCCTCCCCGACATGAAGGCGGGGAGGGGACGCCGCGACGTCGACGCTCGCCTCGATGAGGCGGCGGGGCTGGCGGAGGCGATCGGGGTCGAAGTCTCCGACAGGCTCCACTTCCGGATCCGCTCGCCGCGGCCGGCGACCCTGTTCGGCTCCGGACAGGTCGAGTCGATCGCCGAGGCGGTGGCCAGGGACGAAGCCGAGCTGGTCATCGTCGACGCTCCGATCACCCCGATCCAGCAGAAGAATCTGGAGACCGCCACCAAGGCGAAGGTGATCGACCGGACCGGGCTGATCCTGGAGATTTTCGGCGAACGGGCGGCGACGGCGGAGGGCCGGCTGCAGGTCGAGCTGGCGCATCTCGATTACCAGGCGGGGCGGCTGGTGCGAAGCTGGACCCACCTCGAGCGTCAGCGCGGCGGCTTCGGCTTCCTCGGCGGCCCGGGCGAGACCCAGATCGAGGCCGACCGGCGGCTTATCCGCGACCGTATGGCCAAGCTGAAGAAGGAGCTGGAGCAGGTCACCCGAACCCGCGCCCTCCACCGGGCCCGCCGCCAGCGCGCGCCGTGGCCGGTGATCGCCTTGGTCGGCTACACCAATGCCGGCAAGTCGACCCTGTTCAACCGCCTCACCGATGCCGACGTGATGGCGGAGAATCTGCTGTTCGCGACTCTCGACCCGACGATGCGCGAGATCCAGCTGCCGGGCTTCGACAAGGCGATATTGTCCGACACCGTCGGCTTCATCTCGGAGCTTCCGACCCAGCTCGTCGCCGCGTTCCGGGCGACCCTGGAGGAAGTGATCTCGGCAGACCTCATCCTCCACGTCCGCGACATCTCCCATCCCGACAGCGACGCCCAGCGCGAGGATGTCGAGCAGGTGCTCGCCGAGATCGGCGCCGGAGGGGAGGGGGGAGCGCCCCTCGTCGAAGCCTGGAACAAGATCGACCTGCTCGACGGCGAGGAAAGCGAGCGGGTGAAGGCGGAGGAGGCTCGGCGCGGCGATGTCGTCCGGATCTCCGCGCTCACCGGCGAGGGGCTGGACGAGTTGCTCGAATGCGCGTCGGTCAAGCTCAGCAAGGGCGCCGAGCTTCGGACTGTCACGCTCGGAGCGTCGGACGGAGAAACGATCGCCTGGCTCCACGCCAACGGCAGGATCGAGAGCCAGCAGACCGACGGCGTGGAGACCGTGTTCGAGGTGCGGCTCTCAGACGCGGATTGGGCGAGGCTTCGAAGCCGGCAGAAGGTCTAAAACCCCGTCATTCCCGCTTTCGCGGAAATGACGGAAGCCCTTGCCGGTCAAAGCAGGCTTTTCGCCCTCTGCCAAAGCGCTTCCAGTGCCTCTATATCCATATCCTTCAGGGGCTTATCGGCGATTTCTTCCACCTTGCGGAAGCGCTGCTCGAAGCGCGCCGAGGCTTCGCGAAGCGCGGTTTCCGGATCGATGTCGAGGTGGCGTGCGTAGTTGACGACGCTGAACAGCAGGTCGCCCAGCTCGGCGGAGCGCTCGCCGGGCGTGGCGGCGGAGTCGATCTCGGCCAGCTCCTCGTCGATCTTGGCGCGCGGGCCGGCGGAGTCGGGCCAGTCGAAGCCGATCCGGGCCGCTCGGCGCTGAAGCTTCTCGGCGCGCTTCAGAGCCGGCAGAGCGAGCGCGACTCCGGCCACAGCGCTCTTGTCGTCGCCCTCGTGCCGCTCGGCCGCCTTGAGAGCTTCCCAGCCGGGGCTGACGGCTTCGCCGCCGAAGATGTGCGGGTGGCGGCGGATCATCTTGGCGCAGATCGACGCCATGACGTCATCGAGGGTGAAGGCGCCGATCTCCTCGGCCATCCGGGCATGGTAGACCACCTGGAGCTGGAGATCGCCGAGCTCGTCCTTCAGCGCCTCGAGGTCGCGGCGGGCGATCGCGTCGGCCACCTCATAGGCTTCCTCGATCGTGTAGGGCGATATCGTCTCGAAGCTCTGCGCCTTGTCCCACTCGCAGCCACCCACCGGGTCGCGCAGCCGCCGCATGATCTCGGCCAGGTCGGAAAGGGAAGTGGACGACATGGACGCGGTCAATCTTTAAGTGCGATAATATACATTATGTAAAATGCAGGAAGCCGCGACGGGGGCCGCTCCGCCTCATGGCTTGAGCACCAGCCACTGGCCTTCGACTCCCCAGCCGGACAGCGACGAAAGGAAGTTCATGCCGAGAACGTTCATCGGGCCGAACGCCTCGGAGACGTGAACCGCGACGTCGCGCCGCTCGATCGTTCCGACCCTGAG
>DATHBY010000483.1:0-8685 GCA_035295885.1 Allosphingosinicella sp. | reverse complement strand
GAGCGCTCCGCGCAGGCGCTCCCCCATTCTGGTGACTCGCTCCAGGAATTGCGGATCGGCGACCACGTCGAGCACCGCCTGGCCGGCGGCCATGGCGAGCGGATTGCCGCCGTAGGTGGAGCCGTGGGTCCCGACCACCATTCCGGCAGCCGCCTTCTCGGTGGCGAGGCAGGCGCCCATTGGGAAGCCGCCGCCAATGCCCTTGGCGGAGGCGAGGATGTCGGGCTCGATCCCGTAATGTTCATAGGCGTAGAGCCTGCCGGTCCGGCCGACTCCGCACTGCACCTCGTCGAGGACGAGCATCAGGTCCTTCTCGTCGCAGATGCGCCTGAGGCCGCGCATGAACTCGGCGCTGGCGGGACGGATACCGCCTTCGCCCTGCACCGGCTCGACCAGGAAGCCTGCGGTATTCTCGTCGACCGCGGCCTCGGCCGCTTCCAGATCGTCGAACTCGACTACGGTGAACCCGGGCAACAGGGGCGCGAAGCCGTCCCTCAGCTTGGCCTGATCGGTGGCGCTGATCGCCGCCATCGTCCGCCCGTGGAAGGCGTTCCGGAAGGTGATGAGGTTGTGCTTTTCGGGCCGGCCGTGATGGTGATGGTAGCGGCGCGCCGTCTTGATCGCGCACTCCACGGCCTCGGCGCCCGAATTGGTGAAGAACACCGTGTCCGCGAAGGTGTGATCGACCAGCCGCTGCGCGAACGCCTCTCCCTGCGGGCTGCCGTAGAGGTTGGAGACGTGGATCAGGGTCGCCGCCTGCTCCTGGATTGCCCTGGTCAGATGCGGGTGGCCGTGGCCGAGCAGGTTGACGGCGATGCCGCTGGCGAAATCGAGATATTTCTCGCCGCCCTCGCCATAGAGATAGACCCCCTCCCCTCGCACCGGCCGCACCGGCGAGCGCGGGTAAACGGGCATGAGCGGCGTGATGGCCATGAGGGGCTCCGAAGCTGTGAATGCAAGAAGGCGACCCTAAACGGATCGCCTTCCTGCCTCTAGAGACGAGGCGGGCGCCGCGTCAATTCGCGGGGCCCGTCCATCTTCGCCTTAGTAGCGGCGGCCGTCACCGTCGCGACGCTCGATCCGCAGTCGATGCTCGAGCCGGTTGACCTGGGCCCGAAGCGCTCCGAACTCGCGGCCGCTGATGCCGTCGCGGCCGGCCCGGTTCAGGCGGTGGCGGATCTGGTTGGCCTCACGGCGCAGGCTGAAGGCCTCGCGCGGCGAGATGATCCGGCGCTGCGCCGAACGCTCGATACGTGCCTCGACGCGGTTGAGATCGCGGATCAGCTCGTTGATCGCCTGGCGGGAGGGGCCGCTGCGGTTCCAGCCGACGTGGCCGCGGTCGCGGTCGCTATGGTAGCCGCCATGGTTGGCCGCGGCCGGAGCGACGCCGACGACGGTGGAGAGCACCAGGGCGGGAATCAGAAACTTACGCATGGGGGACACTCCTCAATTGATGTCGAGGGTCTACGACTCGGCTGATGTTTCCGCGCTGAACGGACGCGACAGACATTGTTCAGCTAAATGCCCACCTTCCTGAACGGGGCTGGCGCTCTGCCGGGCAAGCGCCCTCACACGCTTCAACAATTGCCAAAGCCAAGCGCTGAGAAATTACACGACATACTGTTCAGCCAGAGTCGTGCTCACGGGTGGCATGGAGACCCAATACAAAAAGCAATGGTCCTGTATTGACTCCCCCAGATCATGGTGGGTAAATGGCTACACAGGGACTCGTTGGGTTTTCCGAGTCGTCGTGGGTCAGCTTGTAACTTAGTTGGTTTTTCGCCTTATAAAAGTAAGGAGCTATTGTGCGCGCGTCGAAAACGCGCGGCATGCGCTGTGCTGTGCAAGCTTAAGTCTATCCATTGAGAGAAAGCGAGGCGGCGGTGGCACGCAAAGCAAGGTCTCGTCCAGAGGAGAGGCGCAAGATGGCGGTAAAGAATGTCCTCATCGAAGTAGTTCGCCGACCCGAGTTCGAAGCGTCGATGTCTGCTTTTGCAATGGATGCGGGCGGACCGGTCGCCGCCGCGGCCGCAGATGCCGTGGCGGGCGTACCGGGGATCGCCCTGGACCTGAGCTTTGCGCCGGTCGCGATTCCCGCGCTCGCCGGGCCCCCGCGCGCGGAGGCCCAAGTGGCGACGGCGGCGGAAGCGGAGGAGCCGATGGTCCCCGACTTCGACTCGGAAACGGTGCTGTTGCGCGGCACAATCGACGAAGCTGCCTTCGCCGCCGAAAATTTCACCGCCGGCGCACAGGAGGGAGTTCGCGGCATCTTCGCCGATCCGGTGATCGAACCGATCATCACTTGCGCCGGCGGTCCGGTCGGCAACGCCCTCGACGTCGCGCGCCTGCTCAGCACGCGGGCGCTGCGGGACGCCGGGATGGACGGTAGCGGTGTGCTGGTCGCAATCGTCGATACCGGGGTCAACCTCGAGCATTTGCGCCAGCGCGGCCTCACGCCGCGGTTCAGCCGCGAACGGTCCTGGGTTCCGCCGCTCCAACCCGGCCAGTCCCAGCTCGTCCCGGGCGAAATGCCGGTCGGGCACGGCACGATGTGCGCCTATGACTCCCTGATCGCCGCACCGATGGGGACCTTGCTCGACATCGCCGTGCTCGCCTCGCGGCGTCCCGGCGGCTCGTCAATGGAAGGTCTGCTCAGCGACGCCGTGGCCGGCTACAGTCATCTGCTGCATCTCGTCCGCAGTCTCGGACGACCCGGCGACTTCCACAGCCTGGTGGTCAACAACAGCTGGGGAATGTTCCAGCAAAGCTGGGATTTCCCAAGGGGCCATCCGGGCAATTACAGCCACAATCCGCGCCACCCCTTCAACCTGATCGTCGGGACGCTCGAGCGGGCCGGGGCCGACCTGCTCTTCGCCGCCGGCAATTGCGGGCGGGAATGCCCGGACCGGCGTTGCGGCACGGAGCGGGACGCCGGCATCTACGGCGCGAACAGCCACCCCGCGGTGCTCTGCGTCGCGGGCGTCGACGTGCGCGGCGAGCGGGTCGGCTATTCCACCCGGGGGCCGGGTCACCTCGACGCGGCCAAGCCCGACGTCGCCGGCTACACCCATTTCGACGGATCACGGGTCTACCCTGCGGATGGAGGCACTTCCGCCGCGACGCCGGTCGTGGCCGGCCTCGTGGCGGCCTTGCGCAGTCGATACCCGCTCGGCCGTGGGCGGACCCCGGCGGTGGTTCGCGACCTTCTGCGCCGAACCGCGAAGAAGCCCGGCGAAGCGCGACATGACGAGGATATCGGGTTCGGAATCGTCGACGGTCTGGCGATCTCGCGCGCGCGCCTCGCTCCTGCCGGGGCCAACGCGGAAGGCCCGGATGAAGCCGGGACGGACGGGGCCGAAGGCGGTCCCACTTTCCTGGAGGCGCTGCGTGCTTTCGGATTCGAGTCGGCGGAAGCCGCGGAGGAAGCGGAGGCCGGGGCCGAAGACAGTGGGTTCGAAGAAGAGGAAGAAGAGGAGGAAATGAACATGAACGGCAATGACGATCAAGAATTCATGCAGGCTCTGCAGCAGTTCGGCGGCGGCGCTGGCGCCGGCGGCGGCTACGGGATGGAAAGCGATGCCGGCTTCGACATGGGAACCGGCGGCGACGACGAGTTCATGCAGGCGCTGCGCGCGTTCGGTCAGGGCGGCGGCTTCGAAGGGGGCGGCCTCGAGAGCGGGTTCGGAGGTGGCGTCGACGTCGCGGCGGCTCCCAATCTCGCCGACGTCTGCCGCACCTGGAATCAAGTGCGGCCGATCGTGATGCGGATTTTGCCGTTCCTGGCCGCTCTACCGGGCATCGGCACGGCGGTCGCGGCCGCATTCCGGACGCTCGCCGGCCTGCTCGACGCTATCTGCCGCGGCGGCGGCACCGTCCAGCAGCTTTGCCAGTGCTGGCGCGGCGGGTTGCGCGCGATCGCGGTCCGCATCGCAAGCGTGGTCGGACGCATTCCTTTCATCGGCAGTGCGGCCGCGCGCGCTCTTCGCACTCTGATCGCGGCGATCGACGCCGTCTGCCGGTAACGGGCGCGGCGATGGGGCGGGGACGGCGGAGCGCCCCCGCCCCCCTTTTTGAACATGGCTCTGGATCGCTACCGCGCCTTTGCGATAATGTCGTCGGCCGGCGATGAGCCGGACTCGCGGAGGCTCGAGCCTATGTCGAAAGTCATGGTTTCCATCGTCGCCAGGGACGGCCGGCCCACGCCCGAGAGGATCGAGCAGCGCTTCGGCCTCGCGGCCGGCGCGGTCGACCGCAGCTTCGGCGTGATCGAAGTCGACGATCTCGCCAGTGAGTATGTAATCCTGGTCGAGCCGGAGACGGCGGAACGGATAAGCTCGACCGGCGATTGGGAGGTGAAGGGAACCTTCTCAAATCCCGGGATCGCCCCGTTCGGACCGCCCGATTCCTCGGACTGAATCGCTTGTTCCTCACCTGCCCGGCCGCGTCGGCGCGGCCGCCGCCGTCGGCCGGTTTCCGGCTTATGCCTTCAGCTTCCACCCCGTGCGCAGCATCGCGTAGCACAGCCCCGCGAGCGCGACATTGATCGCCAGCAGAAGCAGACCGCCGAGCAGGATCGGCGAATCGGCGGCTCCGAGGAAGCCGTAGCGGAAGCCGGAGATGACGTAGAAGAAGGGATTGGCGTGGCTGACCGCCCGGAAGACGGGAGCGAGGCTGTCGATCGAGTAGAAGGTGCCCGAGAGCAGGGACAGCGGCGCCACGACGAAATTGGTGACCGCCGCGGCATGATCGAACTTTTCCGCCCAGATCGAGGTGATGAGTCCGAGAAAGGCCAGCATCATGCTGCCCATCAGCCCGAACCAGAGCACCGCCCAGAGGTGGACCGGCATGACGTGCACCCCCGGCCAGAGCTGCATCGCCAGGAAAACGGCCAGGCCGACCAGCGCGGCGCGCGTGACGGCGGCGCCGAGCAGGGCGGCGATCAGCTCGGTGGTCGACAAAGGCGGCATCAGATAGTCGACGATATTGCCCTGGATCTTGCCGACCAGCAGCGAGAAGCTCGAATTGGCGAAGGCGTTCTGGAGCATCCCCATGACGATCAGGCCGGGAGCGAGGAAATTGGCGAAGTGGAAGCTCGAATCTCCCAGCTGGACCATGCGGTCGCTGCGCCCAAGCGACACGCTGAAGATGACGAGGAAGAGCAGGGTCGTGACCGCCGGCGCCCACACCGTCTGCAGCTGGACCTTGAAGAAACGCCTCACCTCCTTCACATAGAGGGTCCTGAGGCCGCCCCAGTTCACGTTCCGGATCACCGGAACGCCCGGAGCGGCCCGCATCCAATTAGAAGGCTGCTCGTTCACCGCGCCGTCGCTAGAGGCAGACGCCGTGAGCCGCAAGCTTACAAGGAAGGCACCCGTAACCATGTCCTGGACCGACGAACGGATCGACCGGCTGAAGGAGCTCTGGAGCCAGGGCATGACCGCGAGCCAGATCGCCGACGAGCTCGGCGGAGTCTCGCGCAACGCGGTGATCGGCAAGGCCCACCGGCTCGGCCTGCAGTCGCGGCCCTCGCCGGTGAAGGCGAACGAAGGCCCGGGCGAGACCGCACCGTCGCCCTTCGAGCCCGAAACCGCGGCCGAAGCCGAGGCCGAGGCCGAACCGGAAGAAGCGCAAGCCGAAACCGGCGAAACCGATGCTAAAGCCGAAGCCCGGCCTGCGGTGGCCGCGCCCGAGCCGGCGCCGGCCGCCACCCCGCAGCCGCAGATTCGCTCGATCGGGCCGGGCGGCTTCGTTCGCCAGGCGCCCGGGGAACAGCAGTCGCCGATCCCGCCGGCGCCGCCGCGCCGCCTCGTGCCGGCCAAGCCGAGCCCGGAGATCGCCGACAAGACCAGCCTGCTCGATTTGAACGAGAAGATCTGCAAATGGCCGATCGGCCATCCCGGCGAGCCCGATTTCCATTTCTGCGGGGCCCAGGCCAATCCGGGCTTCCCTTATTGCGTCGAGCATTGCGGAGTCGCCTACCAGGCGCAGATCCCACGCCGCGACCGCCGGCCGCCGCCGCCCTTGCCGTTCGGCGGGCCGCGCATCCGCTGAACCTCTGGCGCAAAAGCGAGGCTTGCGGCACAGTCCAGGCCATGCGTGCTCTGATCCTCGCAGCGGCCATTCTGCTCTGCGCGCCGGTGGCCGCTTCCGCTCCGGGCCGGAGCGGCCCGGTGCCCGCCGCCGCGCCTGCTCCGGAGATCCTGAAGCTCGCCGCCGGGGTGCAAAGAACGGGTCCCAGGCTGGCCAGGCTTTGGCCCGGCTTCTGGCCGGCGGACCAGGCCTTCATCATCTACCGCCCCGGATCGGGAGCGCTGCTGGTGTCGGCGGCGGCGGGGCCGCCCGGTTTCGCCCCGCTCGCCGCCGCGGGTCTGCCGAAGCCCCTGCGCGGCCGCGCCCGATTCCGGGCAGGCGACCTCGACGCCGTCCGCCGACCCTTCATCCTCGGCTATCCGATTGGCGAAGGCCAAATGGCGGTGCTGGTCCTCGCCGAGGATGAGGCGAAGGATCTCGCGACGCTCATCTTCCACGAGCAGTTTCACGATTATCAGCGCAGGGCCTTCAAGCATCGGGCAAGCTCGCAATTCGTTGCTCCGAGGGCGGTCCCCAACCGTGTCAGCTTCGCCGCCGCCGCCGAAACCGAACGCCGGATCCTCGCCGCCGCGCTGGCGTCGAAGCCCGGCAGGGCGCGCCATGGCCTGCTCCACCAATATCTGGCGCTGAGGCGGGAGCGCGAGAAGGGCCTCGCGCCCGGCGTGATCGGGGTGGAACGGCAGTTCGAGAAGATCGAGGGCACGGCGAAGTTCATCGATCGCGCCGCCGTCGCGCTCGGCCCCGGGCGGGACGGGGACCTGCCGGGACTGATCGCCAAGGTGCTTGGCGAGGATCTCGGCGCCGGCGGGCAGCCTTTCCTTACCGCCTGGTTCCGGTCCCGCAGCTACGGCGTCGGCGCCGCCCTCACCTACTTCGTGCGCGAGCTCGATCCCAAGCACTGGCAAGCGGCCGTCGAAGGGACGGAGCCCCTCGACGAGCGGCTGGCCGAGCTGACCGGCTTCGCCGCCGTCCGCGACCCGGCCGGGCTGGCGCAAACGGCTCGCTCCGCCTTCGGCTACGCAGCGACGAGGGCGGCGCTCGAGCCGGCGATCCGGGCGGCCGAGCGGAAGGAGATCAAGAGCTCGGAGGAATTCCACGCGCTCGGCGCCTACAGGGTGGTGGTGGAGATCAAGGCGGCCCCGGGCGGCGACCGCGGGGTCGAGATGGGTTTCGCGACCGGGCCGGGCGGGATGACGTTGCTCGGGGAAGCGCACCTCGTCCTTCCCGACCCGCGAATGGTCGACATCAAGCTTGCCAACGCCTCGTTGACCGTCAGAGGGCGGCCGTTCATGAGCGAGAGCAGCAAGACCAACCGCTACACCATCCTCATCCCGTCGGCGCCGAGCGTGAACGGCCGCAGCGGCCTTGCCGCAGGCGAGCATGAGCTCGCCAGGCTCGACCTCACTGCCGACGGGCTGGAGCTGAAAGTCGAGCGGCCGGTGACCGTCACCGTCAGCCCGAGCGAGACGATCGTCAGCATTCGCTGACGTTCCGGGCGCCGCCTAAACTGGATCAGCATGATTTTCAGGAACGGCGGTCAGTCACGTCCGTTTATCCGCCGTCACAACAAGCATCCTTTCGTCAGGCTAAATGTCTCAGGAAGAACAGGAATATTACGAGAGCCGGGCAGAGGCGGAGATCGCGCTCGCCCAGGCCGCGGCGCATCGGCGGGCGGTGCAGGCGCATTACGAGCTCGCCTCCGCCTATCTCGACCGGATTCACGGCCACGAGCCGAAGCCTTCCGGAGGCCTCTTCACCTAACCGCCGAACGAGGCCTGCTTTCCGGGATCCGCCATGCCCGTCCTGCCGAAGCTTTTCCTCGCACTCCTCGTCCTCCCGCTCAGCGCCCTCGCGTTCCAGAAGACCAGGCCCGGCGGCGAAAGCTCCGACGCGGCCGCCGCTGCGGTCCGGGCGGTCAGGGAGGCCGCGCGGCCGGTCACCGGCGCGGCCACCGACTATGGGGACATCCTGGCGGCGACGGCCGGCGCCCGGCGAATCCTGCTCGGCGAATCCACCCACGGCACCCACGAATATTATCGCGAGCGGAGCCGGCTGACGGAGCGGCTGATCCTCGAGCAGGGGGTGAACGGAGTCGCGATCGAGGGCGACTGGTCGGCGACCCAAAGGGTCAACCTCTACGTGCGCGGCCTCGGTCCGGACCGAAGCGCCGGCGAGGCACTGCGCGGCTATACCAATTTCCCGGCCTGGATGTGGGGCAATACGGACTTCCGGGATTTCGTCGAGCGGCTGCGGGGGATCAACCTCGAGCGGCCGGCGGGGGAGCGGGTCGGCCTCTACGGAATGGACGTCTACGATCTTTTCGACTCCGCCGAGGCGGTGCAGGCCTGGCTGAAGCGGACCGCGCCCGAGGCCGCCGGCCGCGCGGCCCGGCATTATCGCTGCTTCGCCCGCCATGGGCGCGACAAATGGGCCTATGGAATCGCCACGCGCAATCCGCGCAGCTCGTGCCGCGCCCAGGCCGAAGCGGTGCTGGCGGAGGTGCGGCGGCTGCCCCGGCCGGCCGATCCGGTGGAAGCCGAGGCCCGCTTCGCGGCCCTGCGAAGCGCCGCCTCGGTCGCGGCGGCCGAGGAATAT
>DATHBY010000482.1:0-7063 GCA_035295885.1 Allosphingosinicella sp. | reverse complement strand
GGCCAGCCGAGCATCGGCTTCCTCGCCGGCCTCGCCGCGGGCGTACTGGTCGCCATCCTGTTCTGGCTCAACGAGCGGCGCCGCTAGGGCGGGCGCGAGTCCGCCCTTCCCGAACCGTTTTCCGGGATTCATCCATTTTGGTAGGAGTTTTCCTAGACAAATAGGAAATTCGGATGGAGATAGAACATAACACGAACAACGATTCGCAGGGGAGTGCTGGTGAAATGGTCGTTGCTGAAAAGGGTAGAGGCGTTTCTCAAGCATATGCAGATGCGGCCCACCAGGTTTGGAATGGAATCGGCCGGCGATCCCCGACTGGTCTTTCAGCTGAGGCGCGGCCGGGTCCCGCGGCCGCCGCTGGAGGCGAAGATCCTCGACTATCTGGACCGGGCCGAAGAGGATTCGGCGAACCCGCGGTACCGCCGGCGCCGCCGCTGACCGATGCCGCCACCGCCTTTTTCCACGCGATCCGCGTCCATTTCGTCCACTTTGCCGGCTTCGTTCTGGAGGAGATGCGCAGCCGCCGCTGGGCGAGCGTCACCTTCCAGGGCGCCCGCCACGAGCTCGTCTTCCGGCTGGAGGGCGAGGGGGCCGAAGAGGCGGCGGCGCGCTTCCTGAGCAGCCTCCACCCTCGCGACTTCCCGCTCCGAGGCCACCTCGTCGCGGACGTGTCGCTCGTCGCTGAAGAGCGGCGGCCGGGCTGCGCCCGGATCCGCCTCGAAGCGCTTACGGTGGAGGACAGGTGAGCGGCTCAGGCGCCGCTGGACGCGATCTTCTGAAGGTCGTTGATCGCGCTGCGCAGGCGGTGGCCGACCTTTTCCGGCTCGACCGGCGCTTCGTCCACCGGCGGGAGCTCGGCGGTGGCGGAGAGGGCCTGGCGCTTGCGCGAAAGTCCGAACTCGATGCGGTTGACCAGCTGCGACAGCGACTGATCGGAATCCTGTTCGGAGTCCGGCAATTGTGCGGCAAGCCGGGAGATCGGCTGGGCGCCGGAGTCCGCCTCCGGCTCCGGATATGGCTCGGACTCCGGTTCAGCTCCGGCGCATTCCGGTTCGGCGTCCGCCCACTCCGGCCCGGCTTCGGCTGCCGGCTCCCGTTCCGGCGACTCGGGCATCAGGAAGCCCGGCAGCGGCCGGTCGTCAGCCGGGGGGAGCGGGGCTTGCTCGGCGGGGGCCTCGGCGTAATCCTGGAGATCGAGCGGCTCGCCGAGGTCGCGGGCGAGCAGCGGCCGCCGGGCGGGAGCGTCGGGATGGGCGTCGGCGCGCCGCAGCCGCGGAGCCTCCGCTTCGGCCCGGGATTCGCGCCTGGCTTCGGGCTTGCGCGCCGCCGGCGCCCGGCCGAGCAGCGCCATCAGCGCCCAGACGGCGCCGAAGGTGAGCAGTGCGGCCGCGCCGGCCGTGGCGAGCCGCGCCGTCCGGCCCAGCGGCGGCTGGGCGGCGGCGACGAACTCGGGGAGACGGGAGGATTCGATGAGGCCGCCGAAGAGCGGCTCCGGCATGGCGAAGGCGACGAAGCCGGCGGACAGAGCCGCCAGCGCCGCGAGGCCGACGTCGAACGCGCGGCCGTTGATAAAGGAGAGTTTCGGCATCATACCGCCTTGCCCGTAAGCTTCTGGTAAGCGGGTATGTAACTGGAAATATTTGACGACCAGTTACGATCCCGCTCGACGAAGGCCTGCGCCGTGTCTCGCCGCTCGTCCCAGCGGCCGCGATTTGCGAACAGCGTGTCGAGCGCGTCGGCCAGCGCCTGCGGGTCGCCGGCGGGGAAGAGGGTGCCGGTCACCCCGTCCTCGATCAGCTCGCGATGACCGCCGACGTTGGAGGCGACCACCAGCTTCCTCTGCGCCATCGCCTCGAGCGGCTTCAGCGGAGTCACCAGCTCGGTGAGGCGCATCGCCTTGCGGGGATAGGCGAGGATGTCGATCAGGCCGTAATAGCGGTCGACCTCATGATGCGGCACCCGGCCGGTGAACTGGATCCGCGAACGGGCCGGGGAGGCCGCCGCCTGGGCCTTGAGAGCCTCTTCCACCGGCCCTCCGCCGACGAGGATGAGATGCGCTCTGGGGCGCTTCTTCAGAAGCAGCGGCATGGCGGCGATGAGGTCGTCCAGCCCCTCATAATCGTAGAAGGAGCCGATGAAGCCGACGACGTCGGCGCCGGCAAGGCCGAGCTGGCGCGCCAGATTGAGGTCGGCGGCGAGCGGGTTGCCGAACAGGCCGAGGTCGACCCCGTTGGGAGCGACGATGATCTTCTCGGCCGCGATGCCGCGCCCGATCATGTCTCGCCTGAGCCCTTCGCAGATCACCGCCACCGCATCGGCGCGCCTCGCCGCCCAGGTTTCGAGCATTCGAATGAGGCGGTAACGGGCCGAACCTTCGCGCCCGGTGCCGTTGCCGACCGCGGCGTCCTCCCAGAAGGCGCGGATCTCGTAGATGAGCGGCAGGCCGCGGCGCTTCGCCACTGGCAGCGCCGCCAGCGCGTTGAGGACCGGCGAGTGGACGTGAAGCTGGTCCGGCTTCCACGCCTCGGCGAGGGCGTCCAGCCGGGCCTCGAGCGCCTTGATCTCGCGCCATTCCCGCAAGGGGGAGGGCGCCGGCGCGGGCGTGGGGGTGCGGTAGAAGTCGATTCCCTCGATCGTCTCCGGGTCGCCGCCGCCGCGCCGGTGACGCACTCCGGTGAGGCACGCCACCTCCATCCCGCGAGCCTTCTGCGCGGTCACGATCGCGCGGGTGCGGAACGTATAGCCGCTGTGGAGCGGCAGGCTGTGGTCGAGCACGTGGAGGATGCGCATGGTCCCCCTCTGCCACGGCAAGCTTAACGGCCCGTCAACCGGTCCGGCCTAACAACCTGTTCATGAAACCGATCTCCACCTTCGCGCTTGCCGCCATGACGGCGGCCGCAGCCTGGCCGCTCCAGGCGCAATCCTCCGCACCCTTCGTCGTGGCCGAGACCGGCAGGGCGTTCGGCACTCTCCAGGAAGCCGTGCAGGCCATCGGCCGCGGCAGCGGGACGATCCGGATCGCACCGGGCCGATACGGCGAATGCGCGGTGCAGGAAGCGGGCCGGGTCGCCTATGTCGCGGCACGGCCCGGCACTGCGGTGTTTGACGGCGGCGCCTGCGAGGACAAGGCCACGCTCGTGCTCCGGGGCAGGGCAGCGTCGGTCGAGGGCCTGGTCTTCACCCGAATCCGGGTGCCGGACGAGAATGGAGCCGGAATCCGCCTGGAGGACGGCGACCTCGCCGTCTCCAATACCATCTTCTCGAACGGCCAGAACGGCATATTGGCCAATAACGGCCTTCCCGGCTCGATCTCGATCGACCATTCGACCTTCACCGGCCTCGGCGAGGCCGACGGCTCCCATTCGGTCTATATCGGCCATTACGGCAGCCTCAGAGTCACCAACTCGCGCTTCGAGCGCGGCACCGGCGGCCATTATCTGAAGAGCCGTACGCCGCGGATCGAGGTGCTGAACAACAGCTTCGACGACAGCCGGGGCCGCCGCACCAACTATCTGATCGACCTTTCCAACGGCGCCGTCGGCCGGATCGCCGGCAACGTCTTCGTCCAGGGGACGGGGAAGGAGAATTACTCGACGATGATCACCGTCGCTCCGGAAGGGGCGGAGAACCGCTCGAGCGGGCTTCTGATCGAGGACAATGTCGCCTCCGTCGCGCCGGGCTTCCGCTGGACCACCACCTTCGTCGGCGACTGGAGCGGCGAGCGGCTCAATATCCGCAACAACCGGCTGGGCCCGAAGATCGAAATGTTCGGCCGGCGCTAAGCATGGCGACCCGGGTCCTCCTGACGATCGACACCGAGCTGAGGTGGGACTGGCACCTGAGCGGCGCCTCCTGGCGGGAGAATCTGGCGCTGAGCTTCGATCCGGCGGGAGTCGGGGTCGGCTATCAGCTCGCCCGGCTCGCCGCCCACGGCCTCAAGGCCTGCTTCTTCGTCGATCCGATGCCCGCGCTCGTCTACGGGATCGAGCCGATCCGGCTAATGGTCGAGCCGATCCTCGCGGCAGGCCAGGAGGTGCAGCTGCATCTCCACCCCTCCTGGGCCGACCTTGCCGATCCGGTGTTCGAGCTGATCGACTTCGATCCGCAAAGGCAGCTCGAGCTGATCCGAACCGCGCGCGATCTGCTGGTCGAAGCCGGAACGCCCTCTCCAATCGCCTTCCGCTCCGGCAGCTATGCCGCCAACATGGATACGCTCGAAGCGTTGGCCGCTCTGGGCATTGGCTACGACAGCAGCCACAATGGCAGCCACCATCCCTGGCCGAGCGCTCTGCCGCTCGACCCGGGCCGGATCGCTCCGGCTTCGCTGAACGGAGTGGTCGAGATACCGGTCACCCAGATCGGGCAAGGCTCCGGCCGCCTCAGGCATCTCCAGATCTGCGCGGTCTCGTTCCAGGAGATGCGGGCGGCACTGCTTCACGCCGCCGGCCGCGGCCATCCCGTCGCCACCCTCGTCGGCCACAGTTTCGAGCTTGCAACCCGCCGCGGCAACCGGCCCAATCCCGTCCTGGTTCGCCGCTTCGAGAAATTGTGCGGCTTCCTGGCCGGGCAATCGGAGCGGCTGCCGACCGCGCGTTTCGCCGACCTCGGCGGCCTCCCGCTCGATTCGGACGCCTCTCCCTTGCCCTCGCGCGCCCTGCGCACCGCCGCCCGAATGGTCCAGCAGGCCTGGGGCAATGCCGTGCACGAGCGCTCGCTCTGACGAGGCTTAACGGCCCGTCAACCGCGCTTCTCTAGGAAGCGGATGATGAAGCGCGGGCAGGGACGGCTCCGATGATCGACAATTTCTCGCTCGCCCTCACGCACGGCATGCTCATGCTCGTCGCCTGGCGCCTGCTCTTCCGCACCGATCTGGATGAGGATGCCGCCCCCGGGACGGAGACCTCAGCTCCGAAGAGGCGGCGCTGGACCCTCGGCAGGGACCGCACGGATGCGTGACTTCGCCTTCATCGGATTCCTCGCCGCTTTGCTTGCGCTCGGCTTCCGCCGGCCGTTCCTGTTCGTGCTCGTCTACGCCTATATCGATACGGTCGCCCCGCAGCGCCTTTCCTATTTCCTCCTGAACAGCCTGCCGCTGTCGATGATCGTCGCCTGCCTGGCCTTCGCCGGCTGGCTGCTCTTCGAGAAGAAGACCGGGCTCCGGTTCACCGTCCGGCAGGGGCTGCTGGCGGTGCTGCTCTGCTACAGTTTCTACACGACCGCGAATGCGGACTTCCCGATCGCGGCCGCGGAGAAATGGGACTGGGCGTCGACCTCGCTGGCCTTCGCCATCTTCCTGCCTTTGACGTTGCGCTCGAAGCTTCGGATCGAGGCCCTCCTACTCTTCCTGACCCTGTCGGCCGCCGCGATCATCATCGTCGGCGGGCTGAAGACAGTGGCCTCGGGCGGCGGCTACGGGGTCCTCAACCTGATGGTGACCAACAACAGCAACCTCTATGAGAGCAGCACCATTTCGACGATCGCCATCGCCCTCATCCCGATCATCCTGTGGCTTGCGAAGTTCGGCACGGTGTTCCCGCCCGAATGGCGAGTGAAGCTGTTCGCAGCCGGCCTGATCTTCGCCTGCCTGCTGATGCCGATCGGAACTGAGGCCCGAACGGGGCTTGTCTGCATCGGAGTGCTGGCCCTGCTCATGCTGCGCAACGCCAAGCGCCGCTTCCTCTATCTCGCCGGGGCGAGCCTGCTCGTCGTCGCTTCGGTCCCGTTCCTGCCTGCCAGCTTCACCGGCCGAATGTCGACCATCCAGGGCTATGAATCGGATTCCTCCGCTAAGGTGAGGCTCGCCGTGTGGGGCTGGACCTGGAATTACGTTCAGTCGAATCCTCAGGGCGGCGGCTTCGGCGCCTATCTCGGCAACAAGATCCAGGTGCGCACCGTCACCACCCAGGAATCCGGCGGTGTCCAGACTATCGCTGCGCGCACCGAGGTGGATCAGGGCCGCGCCTGGCACAGCGCCTATTTCGAGATGCTTGGCGAGCAGGGCTTTCCGGGCCTCATCCTCTTCCTTCTGATCCACATCGGAGGGCTGGTGCGGATGGAGGTGTTGAGGCGCCGCTACCGTGAGGCGGAGGGCGACAAAGCCTGGATCGCGCCGCTGGCCATGGCCCTCCAGCATTTCCAGATCATCTACCTCGTCGGCGCTTCGTTCGTCGCCATCGCCTATACGCCGTTCACCCTGATGATCCTCGGCGTCCAGATCGGCCTCGACAATCTCGTCGCCCGGCGGGAGCGATCGGAGCGGCCCCGAACCCCCTTCGTCCCGGCCGCGGCCGGCGGGCAAGCCGGGACCGCTCGGGCATGAGCGGCGCTCCGGTCGAGCCGCGCGCCGACCTTCCGGCGCTCACCGGAATCCGCGGCCTCGCAGCCTGGTTCGTGGTTCTCTACCACATAAGGCTCGGCGCCGTGCCGTACCTGCCGGACGGGGCGAACTTCGCACTTTCGAAGGGCTATCTCGCGGTCGATCTCTTCTTCATGCTTTCGGGCTTCGTCCTGTGGCTGAATTATGCCGACCGCCTTCGCCGCGACGGAATCGGGGCCGTGCCGAAATATCTGGCCCGGCGCGTCGCGCGGGTCTGGCCGCTCCACCTGTTCATCCTCGCTCTGACGGTGATCTTCGCCGCCGGGCTGGCGGCGGCCGGGAAGCTCAACCCGGACCATTATCCCTGGGCGGAGCTTCCGCTCCACATGCTCCTCATCCACAATTGGGGCTTTACCGGCGCGCTGACCTGGAACGATCCCTCATGGTCGATCAGCGGCGAGGCCGGGGCCTATCTGCTCTTCCCGCTCATCGTGCTTGGGGCCGACTGGCGGAGGCTTTCGCCGGCCCTGGCGATCGCCGCCCTTCTCCTCCTCGCCCTGCTGCTTTGGGCGGTGATGGGGTGGAACGGCGCCGACATTCTGGACCGCGACATCCCCCGCTTCGGACTGCTCCGGGCGGTGACGGAATTCTCGATGGGAACGATAGTCTGCGCGCTTTGGCAGCGTTGGTGCTCGCGGCCGCGAGCAGCCGCCCCTCTCGCGGGAGTCCTGGCCGGGGGTGCGCTGC
>DATHBY010000481.1:0-14642 GCA_035295885.1 Allosphingosinicella sp. | reverse complement strand
GGTTCCGCCGCCCCTCGCGTAGCGCTCGTCGGTGGCCGAGGTCAGCGTGAGGTTCTCGATGTTGGTGAAGAGGCCGGTATAGCCGGGCGCGTTGAAGTCGATCGTATAGTTCCCCCGCAGGAACATGCCGTCATAGCCGGGCCCGCCGTTGACGGTGTCTCCGCTCGCGAACCTCTCCTCCGCGAAGAAGAAGATGTCGTTGCCTCGGCCGCCGGTCAGTGTGTCCCGGCCCTTGCCGCCATAGACGACGAAGCTGGCATTGGTCTCGGCCGAGCCGTTGAAAGTGAAGTCCTCGCCCGCCAGCAGCGCGGAGGCGTTGATCCTCGCCTGCACCCCCGCCGCGAAATTCGCGTCGTGGGTGGTCAGCACGTAGTCGTAGCGGTTCGTCCCCGGCTCGCCGAAGGCCGTGTTGCCGCCGCCGAGGATCGAGATATTCTCGATCTGGGTGATGTTAACTCCGAGGGTCAGGCCGCCCGAATAATTGCCTTGCACGATCAGGGTGTCGATCCCGGGGCCGCCATTGACGAAGTCCCCCGGGTTCAGAGCGCCGATGAAGAAGATATTGTCGTTGCCGGCGCCGGCATTGACCGTGTCGTTGCCGCCGTCCTGGAGCCGAAGCACGTCGTTGCCGGCGCCGCCGGTGATGACGTTGTTGCCGGCGCTGCCTCGGAAATCGTGGGCGATGTCGGACGCCGCGCTGAGATTCTCGATATTGGTGCCGAGCAGGCTGAAGGTCGCCAGCGAGGCGCGAACCTCGTCAATACCTTCGCCGGCGGCCTCGGTGACGACGTCGCCGGGATGGTCGACATAGTAGATATCGTTGCCCTGGCCTCCGGCGAGGTTGTCCGCCCCGGCGCCGCCGTCGAGCACGTCGTTCCCGCCATTGCCGCGCAGGATATCGGTGCCGGCGCCGCCGACGAGGAGATCGTCGCCGCTCCCGCCGATCAGATTGTCGTTGCCGGCGCCGCTCGTCACCGACACGCGCGCATTCGTCACCGCGCCGGCGTCGAACCGCACGGATTCGCCCGAGCGCAGCCCGGACGCGTCCACGACCAGCTGGCTGCCGGTCGCCAGGTTGCCGGAGCCGAGCGTGATGTCGTAGCCGTTGAGGCTGCCCTGGGGAGCGGAGACCAGCTCAATCCTCTCCATGTTGAGAAGGGTCCCGGGGCCGAAGCTGACTCCGTCCGCAAACTGTCCGTTCAGCACCAGGCGGTCGGTTCCGCCGCCGCCGTCGAATTTGACTCCGGCAAGCGCGGCCCGCGAAAGATAGGTGAAGGTCTCGTCGCCGTCGCCGCCATAGCGGTGCGGGGGAACGGCATAACCGATGCTCGAAACTCCGAGGTCGTGGGGGAGCACTCCCAGCAGCGAGAACCAGGTGACGTAGCCGTTGCCGCCGCCGTCCCGGTCGAACTGGACGAGCGTGTCGCCGCCGCTTTGGACCAGGCGGGCGAATCCCGTCTCGAACGGGTTGGTCGTCCTGTCCCAGCCCTGAAGGATGGTGGCGAAAAATTGCTGAAGCTCGATCACGTCCTCGCCGGGCGTGAAGTCGAGGACGTTGGCAGTGCCGCGACGGTCGATTCCATGTGCCTCGACGATGATCCTGTCGGCGCCCTCGCCGAGCGTCAGGCTGACCGTGCCGAGCGTCGGCCCAAGCCTGACGACGTCGTCGCCGATGCCCATGTCGATCGTCGCGTAGGTGGTCGCGTAGAGGGAGAGGTACAGGCTGTCATTGCCCTCTTCCCCGAACATCGCGACAGTGTCGCCCCAGGAAGAGATGCGTTGAAGCGTCATATCGTCATTGCCGGCGCCGGCATGGACGAAGTCGGAGCCGTAATCGTCGAACATCCGGTCGTTGCCGTCGCCGCCGAGCATGATGTCGTCGCCGGCACCGCCGTTCAGAAAGTCGTCGCCCTCGCCGCCGTCCAGCCTGTCGTGGCCGGTGCCGCCGTCGAGGTGATCGTTGCCCGCCCCGCCGCGTATGTCGTCGGTGCCGGCCATGCCCCTGATCGAGTCGTGGCCGTCCAGGCCGTCGATCGTGTCGCCGCCGCCGCCGCCGCTGATCGAATCGCTATATTCGGTTCCAGTCAGGACCAGGCCCGGAGTGGGGGAGCCGTCGGGCGCGAAGCCGCCGAGGGTGGCGGCGGTGAAGGCGTCGGGCGCGACGTTGAGGAAGGTGACGATCGTGCGCCAGCTGGAATTTGAGCCGTTGCGGTCGATCTGCAGCAAGGTGTCGGAGCCGCTCTGGACGAGACGCATGAAGCCGGCGCCGAACGGGTTGGCCGATCCGTCCCAGCTCGCAAAGGCGTTGGCGGCGAAATCGCCCAATTCCACCACGTCCCCTGCCGCCGGAGCGAAGTCGAAGACGGTGATGCTGCCGCGGTCGGCGAGATAGCTGGCATAATAGGGGCTGAGCACCAGCCGGTCCGCGCCCTCGCCCAGGGTGATGTTGGCGAGGCCCGCCATGAGTGAGACGGTGACGACGTCGTCGCCGGCTCCGGAGTCGATGTTGAAGGTGCTGGCGAGCCAGGCGTAGAGGTCGAACCTGTCGTCGCCGGCACCGCCGTAGGCGATCACCGTCTCGATGGTCCGCGAGCCGCGGTTGATGTAGATATTGTCGTTGCCGTCGCCGCCGTCGAGAAGGTCGGCGCCGCGAACGCTGGTGATATAGTCGTCGCCGGCCCCGCCGAGGATTTGGTCGGCGCCATAGCCGCCGTCGAGCTGGTCGTTCCCGGCGCCGCCGTGAAGTTCGTCGTCCCCGATTTGCCCGTTGAGGACGTCGTGGCCGTCGCCCCCCACGAGCACGTCGTTGCCGCCGCCGCCGTGGAGCACGTCGTCGCCGTCGAGCCCCTGGATATGGTCGGCCCCGGCCGCGCCGCCCAGCTTGTCGGCAGAGCCCGTGCCGGTCAGGTTCTGACCGGCCGGGATGGTCCCGTCGGCGGGAAAGCCGTCGAGATTGTAGGCCGTGAACGCGGCGGCGCTGACATTCTCGAAGGTGAGGACGGTGACGTAGGAATCGCCGCCGCCATCCAGGTCGAACTGGAGCAAGGTGTGGGCGCCGCTCTGGATCAGCCTTGCGTGGCCGGTCGCGAAGGGGCTGAGAGCATGATTCCAGTTGGTGAAGTAGCGCGGCATCATCTCGAGGAACTCGAGCCGGTCGCCGAGGTCGCCCGGGACGAAGTCGGTGACCACTGCGTTGCCGCCCTGTCCGACCGTCGAGCCGAAATATTCGTGAAGCTCGATCACGTCCCTGCCTTCGCCCAGCGTCATCCGGGTCGAGCCCTTGTGGACGGTGAGTGTGACCCGGTCATCGCCAGTGCCCATGTCGAGGATCTGCTCGTTGGCGTAGCTGTCGAACAGCCAGACCCGGTCGTTGCCCGAGCCCGCGTCGACCACGATACGATCGCCGCTCTGGTAGTGGTCGATGCCGATATAATCGTCGCCGGCCCCGCCACTGACGACGTCGTCGCCGCCGCCGTTGGAATTGCTGATATAGTCGTCGCCGTCGCCGCCGTCGATGATGTCGTTGCCGTAACCACCGTACAGCGAGTCGCTTTCGGCGCCGCCTTCGAGCCGGTCGTCGCCGTCACCTCCGGACAGGATGTCGAATCCGTCGCCGCCGATCAGGATGTCATTGCCCTCGAGGCCGTACAGCCAGTCGTTGCCGCCGAAGCCCTCGATCGTGTCGTCGCCGCTCGTACCGTTGATGGTGTCGCCGTCCGGCGTCCCGTTCAATATAGCCAATGCCCGCTCCCCGCCCCGCGTGGGCACGAGGCCGCGCCGACGCAGCTATGCCGCTGGCATCCACCATAGCCGAACTCCGGACGGCGCGCCATCGGCATTGTTTCGACCGGGAAAGCGTAAGATATTGCGACATCTGCAGGAAATCGGAAGCGCTGGGATTGGGCGGCGCCTGCGGCTCCGAGGCCGAGTCGATCCGCGCCGAGGTCATCGCCCGCCGCGCCTCCTCCCATCAGGCGCTGCTCGACCGGATCCAGCGCGCCAAGGCTGAGGGCGGCTTCCCGGGGCATATCGAGGCCGAGGGCCTGGCCGATTATCTCGGCGCCATCCTTCAGGCATGGCGGTGCAGGCCGGCGGCGGAGCGTCGCGCGAGCAGCTCGAGACCCTGGTCGAAACCAGCCTCGCCATGTGGCCCGGCAAATGCCGGACGGTACAAATAGCTGTTGTCGCTGCCTGGCCTAAACGTGCTTGCCGCGCGTCCATCCGCGGCGAGCGAGGCTGCGCTGCGCGGCCTCCTCCGCGCCCTCCTCCAGGGTGGTGCCCATGCTGTCGTTCCAGCGGTTCAGGAACCCGAAGAGCGAGATCACCCCGAGGATCTCGACGATCTCGCCCTCGTCCCAGTGGCGCTTCAGCTCGGCGGCGACGTCGCTCGTGACCGCGTTCGGAACGGTCGCGGCGGCGATCGCGAAATCGAACGCCGCCCGCTCCGCCTCGGTGAAGGCCGGGCTCGTCGAATAATCCCAGATCGAGTCGAGACGCTCCTGAGTTGCCCCGTAGCGCCCGGCCGCCAGAGTGGTGTGGGCTTCGCAATAGCGGCATCCCGCGGCGTTCGAGGCGAGCAGGCCGATCAGCCGCTTCTGCTCGGCGGTTAGCCGCCCTTCATTGGCCATCACCGCCTTGTTGAGATTGATGAACGCCCGGGCGATGGCCGGCCGGCGCTGCATCGTCAGCACACTGTTGGGAGTGAAGCCCAAAGTCTCGTCGAAGAAGCGCCCGAGCTCGTCCACGTCCGGCGACGAACCCTTGGCGAGCGGAGTGACCAGCGGCATTCATTCCTCCTTCAATTACCTTTTCCATCGCACTTCCCGGCGCCGGGCGCGACGAAATCGGCGCTCCCGGCATTGCGGATCGGCGCGGCTTTACCCAAGGCGTTGCCTTGCCGCTTCGAAAGGACGCTTCGATGAACGCGCAGGCGACGACTCCCGCCATCGAGCAGAATCCCGATATCCGCTATCTCGGCAAGCTGCTGGGCGACGTCATCAGAGACCAGGACGGCGTCGACCTGTTCGATCGGATTGAGGCGATAAGGTCCGCTTCGGTCGACCGGCACAGAGGCTTGGCCGAACGACACGAAGTCGACCGCGGGCTGGACGCGCTGAGCCTCGACGACACGCTGTCCTTCGTTCGGGGCTTCATGCTTTTTTCCATGCTGGCCAATCTCGCCGAGGATCGTCAGGGCATTGCCGCGGAACCGGGCGCGACCCTCGCGGAGGCCCTCGTGAGCCTGGCGGACCAGGGCGTGGACGAAGCGGCGGCCGCGGATCTGCTCGACACGGCGCTCGTGGCGCCCGTGCTTACCGCGCATCCCACGGAGGTGCGCCGAAAGAGCATGATCGACCACCGCAACCGGATCTTCGAGCTGATGCGGCTTCGCGACGCCGGAGCGGTCGAGACCGCGGACGGCGACCTCGTCGAAGACGCCCTTCGCCGGCACGTCGCTTTGCTGTGGCAGACGAGACCGCTGAGACGGGAGCGCCTCTACGTCGCCGACGAGGTGGATATCGCCCTCTCCTATCTAGGAGAGGTCTTCCTCCCCGTTCTGCCGGCCCTCTACGCTCGCTGGGAACGCGCGCTCGGGCGCCGGCCGAAGAGCTTCCTGCGCGTCGGCAGCTGGATCGGCGGCGACGGCGACGGCAATCCGAACGTGACCGCGGAAACGCTGCAGCTCGCTCTCTCCCGCGCCTCCCAGGTCGTGCTCGGCCATTATCTCGCCCAGGTCCACGCGCTTGGCGCGGAACTCTCAGTCTCGACCGAACTCGCCGCCGTCTCGCCCGGCGTCTCCAGGCTCGCCGAAGAGTCCGGCGACGATGCTCCCGCTCGGCGCGACGAGCCCTATCGGCGCGCCCTGAGCGGAATCTATGCGCGCCTCGCCGCCACCTTGCGCTCGATCTCCGGCCGCGAGCCTGCCCGCCCCTCGAGTCTCGAAGCCGAAGCCTATCCAAGACCGGAAGCCTTTCGCGAGGATCTGCTGTGCCTCGCGCAGGGGTTGGACCAAGCCGAGGCCGGCGGGGCGCTGCGCCACCTCATCAGAGCGGTTGAGACGTTCGGCTTTCATCTCGCCACTCTCGACCTCAGGCAGAATGCGGACGTTCACGAGCGCGTCGTCGCCGAGCTGCTCAGGCAAGCGGGCGCCGCCGGCGACTATGCATCGCTCCCGGAAGAGGATCGCGTGGCGCTGCTGCGCGGCGAGCTCGCCGGACCGAGACTGCTCGCCAGCCCGTTCGCCGAATATAGCGACGAGACCCGCGCCCAGCTCGCCATCGTGCGGGCCGCCGCCGAAGCGCATGGCCGATACGGTCCGGCCTCGATCACGACCTACATCATTTCCAAGGCGGAGAGCATTTCGGACCTGCTCGAGGTGCAGATCCTCCTCAAGGAAGCGGGCCTGTGGCGCTCGGACGACCGGTCGGGCGGGCCGATCATGGTCGTTCCCCTGTTCGAGACGATCGACGACCTGCACAACGCGCCGGACATAATGCGGCGATGGTTCGCCTTGCCCGAGGCGGCGGAGGCGGCCCGCCAACGCGGCCATCAGGAGGTGATGGTCGGCTATTCCGATTCGAACAAGGACGGAGGCTATCTCACCTCGGTCTGGACCCTTCATCAGACGAGCCGGGCGCTCGCCGACATGTTCGGAGAAGCGGGCATCGGGATGCAAATCTTCCACGGGCGCGGCGGCGCGGTGGGCCGCGGCGGCGGGTCGAGCTTCGCAGCGATCCGGGCCCAGCCGTCCGGCACCGTCCAGGGCCGCATCCGGATCACCGAGCAGGGCGAGGTGATCGCCGCGAAGTACGGAACCCGCGAAAGCGCGGAAGCCAATCTCGAAGCGATCGCCTCGGCAACGTTGCTCGCCAGCCTGGAAAAGCGATCCGGACGCCGCCGCGATCGTTTCTACGCGGCCATGGAGCAGGTGTCCGAGGCCGCCTTCCGCGCCTATCGCGGCCTTGTCTACGAGACCGAAGGGTTCCGCACCTTTTTCCGGCAGATGACTCCGATCGCGGAGATCGCCGAGCTCAAGATAGGCTCTCGCCCCGCAAGCCGCACCCGGTCCGACCGCATCGAGGACCTGCGCGCCATCCCCTGGGGGTTCAGCTGGGCGCAGGCGCGGGTGATGCTCCCGGGCTGGTACGGCGTCGGGGACGGGATGACCGCTCTGGGAGACAGGGACCTGCTTCGCGAGATGGACGAGGCCTGGCCCTTCTTCCGAACCACGCTCGACAATCTGGAGATGATGCTCGCCAAGACCGACATGGCCATCGCACGGGCCTATGCGGACCTGGTCGAGGACAAAGCGGCGGGCAACGCCATATTCGGCCGAATCCGGGAGGGATGGCTGAGGACCGTCGACTGCCTGTTGGAGATTCGAGGCGGGACTCGGCTGCTCGAGAAGAATCCGGCGCTCGAGGCCTCCATCCGGCTGCGCCTCCCCTATATCGAACCCCTGAACCTGCTGCAGATAGAGCTTCTCAAACGCCATCGCGCCGGCGAGAACGATCCGCGCATCCGCGAAGGCATTCAGCTGTCGATCAACGCCATCGCGACCGCGCTCCGAAACTCGGGCTGAGGGTTGAGCTCAGAGCTGATGGCCCACGAGCCAGACCGCGACGCCGACGGCCGTCGAGGATAGCAGCAGCCCGGCGCTGAGCAGTCCGACCGGCCGGGTTGCGACGGCCATCGCGATCGCCGCCTTGCTGAAGCTGTTGACTGCCGTTGCCAGCAGGATGCCTGTCGCGGCTGCCGCCACCTCCCCGGTGCTGGCGGCGAGGCGCCCGTTGGCGATGATCACCGAATCGGCATCGACGAGGCCGGTGATCGCGGACACGGTCAGCACCCCTCCGGAGCCGAACTGGTCGGCCGCCCAGCGCGTGCCGAGCGTGACGACGGCGAGAATGGCGGCGAAGAAGAGCGCCGGCCTGAGCTCGAAGGGATTGCCGACGGCGCGGTCGAGGCCCTCCTGCCCGTCTTTCCCGCTTTTCCACCAGACCAGGGCCGTCAGAGCGAGGCCTGCCGCCAGCGCAGCGGCGACCGGTGCGATCAGCGCCGGAAGCAGCGCCGGCGCGACGACGGCCGAGAGCAGAAGCACCCGGCAGAACATGACCAGGGTGGCGACGGTGATCGCCGCCGCGGAGGCCCGGGGATCGAGCTCCTGCTGCTGCGACAGCCGGGCGAGCGCCAGGGTCACGGCGGTCGAGGAGACGAGGCCGCCGAAGGCGGCGGTAAGCACCAGCCCCTGGCGGGCGCCGAGGAAACGGGTCGCCCAATAGCCGGCGAAGGACAGCCCCGAGAGCAGAACGACCATGAAGCCGATGCTGTAGGGGTTGAGCGCCTGGTAAGGCCCATAGCCCCGGTTGGGCAGCAACGGCAGGATGACGGCCGCGAGGACGAGGAAGCGGAGCACGGCGTGCAGCTCGCGGGCATCCAGCGCCGCGACGCCCTTGTGGAGCGACCGCCGCGCCGCCAGCAATATGGCCCCGACGACCCCCAGGGCCGCCGCCGGTCCCGGATTGCCCGCGGCCGCCAAAGCGGCGAGCCCCACGGTTGCAAGGCCCGCCACTTCGGTCGTCGCTCCGAGATCGCGGGTGACCCTCGCTTCCGCCGCATAGGCGGCCGTCAGGATCAGCGCCGAGCCTAGGACGACCGCCGCGGCGAGCCACCCCTGGCCCAGCCTCAACGCCAGGCCGGCGGCGCAGCCGGCGATGGCGAGCAGGCCGAAGGTCCTGAGCCCCGCGGCCTGCGCCTCGGGATCCGCGTCGCGGATCATCCACTGGCGCTCGAGGCCGATGATCAGGCCGATGCCGAGGCCGACCGCGAGATCCCGGTACATTTGAAGAGACAGCAGGGTCGCTTCTTCCATGATGAGCTAACGCCGGTCCGGGAAGGCCGTTCCGCCGGCGGAACGGAATTGGTTGAACGTCTGCCCGTCCCGGCGAACGCTCATCCGCCGCGCTGCGCGAGGATCTGCGGGTCCTTCGCGTCTCGATGGAGCGGGCGGCGGCGCCGCGACCTTCTTCGTTCAACCGTGCCCGGCGCCGGCGGCGGCACGTGATCCCGAATGGCCGTCGTGGAGCCCGTCCCCGTTCCAGACCACCTGCGACACCCAGCGCGATCCCTGACGCCGCTCGAGCTGAACGAAGATATCGATTGCGCGCCCGACATAGCCGACGATGTCCTCGTAGCGGAGCTGGGTTCCCGACTGGAGGACCAGGAGGGCGAGCTGTTCGATGGCCCGCGCCGGCGAGTCCGCATGGATGGTCGAGAGCGACCCCGGATGCCCCGTGTTGATCGCTCGAAGGAAGGTGAAAGCCTCCAGCCCCCTCAATTCGCCGAGGATGATCCGGTCCGGACGAAGGCGAAGCGAGGCCATCAGGAGATCGTCGGCAGCGACCCGAGCCTCGCCGAGCGAGCCCCTGACCGACACCAGGCCTACCGCATTGTCGTGCCTCAGGACCAGTTCCGGCGTGTCCTCGATGAGCACGAGCCGCTCCGAAGGATCGATCTCCTGGAGAAGGGCGCTGAGGAACGTCGTCTTGCCGGTCGAGGTCCCTCCCGAAATCAGGATGGTCTTGCGGGCTCGGACCGCCTCGGCGAGGAATCCTCGCCATTCGCCGGCGGCGTATAGGCGCCTGATCTCCGCTTCCCGGTCGCCGGCGGCGGCGCGCGTCGTCGCGAAGGCGCCGCTGCTTTCATAGTCCGCGAGGCTGAGATTGGCCGACACATGCTTGCGGATCGCGAGCGCCATCGGCCCGCGAGTCGCGGGCGGAGCGATGATCTGCACCCGGGCGCCGTCCGGAAGCCTGGCGGCGAGCAGCGGGTGCTCGCGGCTGATCCCCTGATGGGTGACGCTCGCTATCTGCCGGGCGAGCCGCCACAGCAGGGCTTCGGTGACGTCCGGCGCATCATGACGCTCCGTCGCCCCGCCGAGAGTCTCGACCCAGATCTCACCGGCGCGGTTGACGTAGAGGTCCGAAACCTCCGGCCGATCGAGATGGGCGAGCAAGGGGGCGAGATAGATCTGGAGATATGACGCTGCACTCTCGGTCAAATGATCGCACCTATCGGGAAGGCGTGGCGGCGGAAAAGTCGAGGTTGCGGGCGACGAACACGTTGAACGCCGTGCCCTGCTTGACCCTGATCGTCCGCCGTCCACCCCTGTTCCCGGCGGCGTGGCCGACCGCATCCGTCACCTGGGCGGCGGGAAGGCCGACGATGATGGATCCCCGGTTCGTCCAGGGCGCCAGGCTGGTCCCTACCGCCAGCGCCGTCCGCAGCAGCCCCTGCGCGAAACGCCCTATCGAGAGGCCGCCCACCCGTCCCGGCACTCCGGCCCCGCCAAGCTCGTCCGCGGCCGGCGAATCCAGCCGGATCACGGCCCCGTCGGGGCGGATCAGCTGCGTCCAGTTGATCAGGACCCTTTTCTGGCCCGACCGCACGTCCGATTGATATTCCCCGGCCAGACGCGAGCCGCGCGGCACAAGCACCTGCTCGCCGTTGAAGCCCCGCGCATCGTGCGACACGATCGCCCGAGCCATTCCGGGCTTCGACGTGTCGATCGGGGTTTCGAGCACGGCCCGGATCAATGTTCCCACCGGCATAACGGTGGCGGGATTGCTGATCTGCGAAATGCGCGAAGGCCCCCTGTCGCTGGCAGTGGGCTGACCCGCCTGGGCCGTCTGACCGGCCGCCGCCGGCCCTCCTGGGGCAACCGGGCCGGCGCTTCTGCCCAGGCCGCCCGAATCCATCACCAGGGCCGGCTCATCGAAGCTGGCCGCAGGCGGCTGCGGCGGCGCCTGGCCGAAGTTGGACGCAGGCTCCATATACGGCGGAGGCTGGTATTCGGGCTCGACCTGCCAGGGTGCGGACACCGCCGGTGCCGCGCGCCGCGGCGAGACCCTCAGCATCACCGGCGGAGCGGCGGGTGCGGTGGTGACAACCGTCAGCGGCGGCGGCGGCGGCGCCTCAGCCTGGCGCTCCAGCGGTATCGCCAGGGGAGGCGGAGGCGAGAAGGCCGTTCCCGCGGAGCCGGTGCCGCGCAGGGATGTCGCCTGGTCCGCTTCGCGCCGCCCGTTGAGGAAGAGAAACAGCAGCACCGCCAGCAGTAGCGCGATGCCGGCGATCGCCAGGCCGGGCAGCCCCGAGTTCGGAAGGGCGACGATCGGCCGCGGGTCCCGCTCGCCCGGGATCGGCAGGCCGGCGATCTTCGCCTCGGCGTTCATTGGGAGCCTCCCTTCCGGGTTCGCGTGGCGACGGCGCGATCCTTGCCCAGCCGGAATACGTAGCGGCGAGCAATGCCTTCGATGACATAGTCCCTGCCGACCATCCGGCCGTTGACGATCGCCTCCTCGCCGCCGGCTGCCATGGCGAAAACGGCGGGGAGCGCCGCCTTCTCGTCCCAGGTGATCGTCGTACGCCTGCCGTCGTCGCGCATCGCCTTGGGGAACAATGCCTTTTCGCCGGCGAACTTGTAGCCGAGGGCGGGCTGCGACCGCCCCGCCGTGGCGAAGCCGGTGTCGGGGTAGGTGAAGGTCAGCAGGAAATGCCCCTGCCCGGATCCGTCCGAGGGCTGGAGCAGGAACACGTAGCGGCGCTCGGCGGTGATCAGGATCATGTCGGTGGGGACGGCGCCTGGCAGCGGCTTGACGATGACCCGGTTGCCGCTGCTGTTGACGGTGACCTGCCAGACGGCGCTGTTTCCGACCACGACATTCTCGACCGACTCCTCGCGCCCGAGCTCGACGACGGCCGCGAACCCGCCATCGACCATCAGGTTGACCACCTGCCCGGGATCATAGGGAAGGTACCGGACCCGGGGATCCGATGCCGTCGCCTGGGCTCCGGCACCGAGAAGGAGAGCGGCGGCGGCGGCAATGGCCCGGAAGGTCATAACTCCGTCTCCGGGCTCGCAGGGCGCGTGACTTCATTGCCGGGCGATAACGGCGAGCCCAGCGGCAGCTGATTGGCAGGCACCTCCCGGCGGCTGAGGGTCCTGCCGTACGAGGGCGGCCTGGCCGATTCCTGACGGGAGGCGGGCGGCCGCGGCCGCAGCGCACGGGCGCGCGCCGGATTCTCCATGCCCTCGGCAGCGGAGGCGGGCGCGATCGCGGAGCCGGCCGCGGAGTCCACCGTGGAAGCTGTCAGGGCGACCGCCGCCGGCTGCGGCGCCTCGGCGTCGCGGCGATAGCTCACCACCTGGAATCCCATTGGATTGACCAACCGGTCCTCGAGCGACATCGGCGCATCGGTGTAGCGGTACTTGACCACGGAAATCCAAGGCTGCGGCGCGGTCATTCCCCCGTTCTGATCCTGGCGCTGGGTGTCGAAGCGGACGAGGGCGGTACCCTGATCAAGCCGGGAGACGCTCTTCACGCGCACCACGCCCACGGCCCCCGGGGCATATTGCTGAAAGGGGCTGGCCGGGTGAGTCGCCGGCATCTGCGACAGATAAGTGGTTCGCGCCGGTCCGGCCGACCAGAGCGCCACACGTCGGTAATTGGTGGACACGGTCGCCCTGTCGAAACCTTCGCGAGCCGTGACATATTGGGCGAGGAAGGACTGGGTGAGGGCATCGTCCGCCGCAAGCCGCTTCTGCTGGACCGGGTCCAGCGCCTGGACATAACCGGTGTGGCGGTCGACCAGCAGAGTCACCGGCTGGACGGTCTTGAGGGGCAGAAGCATGGCGAGCGCCACCGCCTCGAACACGGCGATCGCGGCGACGATGCCGGCCGCGGTCCAGGCGATGCGCTGCGAACGCGCTGCGCCCTGCTGAGCGCTGATTCCCCAGCTCTCCGCACGCTCGAAATATTCTTTCTTGCCGATCATCATGATTTTCTGTCTCGAAGTGCGCTCTTGCGCGTGCGTCTACCCAGGCCGCGCCTCCCCGCGTGGCGTGATCGCGGCGCGATCTCGCCGCCGGCCGCGGCCGGGCGCGACAATGCGGCAGCGCCGCCGCCGCCGGCGCCGCTTGCGGCCGCTTGAAGCTGCTCCCGCCGGACCGACGACGACAGCGACTCCACGACGGTTGCGACCCGAGTCTGCACAGCGTGACCGGAATGTGCGGGAATCGCCACCTGAGCGGGTTCCCGGAGCGACACCAAGGTCTGCGGCAGAGTATCCCGCTGGAGGTTCGTGCCCGGCCGCTCGCGCGACGGGACGGGGAGCCTGAAGGCGCTCGTCATTCGCACCGCCGCGATGACCGTGACCAGCATGATGATCGCGAACAGGATGACGATGACGGTGAGCGCCTGCGGGTCGATCGCCTGCACCGAACCTCCGAGGCGCAGAGCCTGAAGGCGGGCGAGCTCCCATTCGACGATCAGGAGATCGAGGGCGGTCGTGATCATCGCTGCCAGGGTGGCGAGCGTCAGTCCGCTGACGGCCCTCACCCACCCGCTGAAGATGCCCAGCGTGGCGTCGAACAACAGGCACATTAGGGCCAGTGGGCCGACCGCGAGGAGAAATCCCACTGCGATGCGAAGCGCCCCTTCGAACCCCAAGGTGCTGATGACGAACAGGCTGGCGGTCCGAGGCAGCGGCGGCTGAAACTGGAAACGCTGCGCCGCTCCGGCGGCCTGGCCGGCGCTGTCCGGGTCTGCGGCTATCGCGGCCGCCCCCTGCGCCGTTCCGGCCTCCACGTCGGCCAGGCCCAGCCTCATCGTGTCGTAGGCTCCCTGGACCCGAGCGTGTATGTCCTGGGACGGAAGCCCGGACGCGGGCAGCATCACGCTTGCAAGCTCGCGGGGACCGTCGACCGCGACGTCGTAGACGAGGGTCTGGAAGGCCGGCCAGCTCGTCACCAGCGCCAGCACAAGCCCGACCCGGACCGTGCGGCCGACGCCTTCGCGAATTCCCGGCGCTTCGCCCAGGATGAAGCGGTAGCCGATGACGGCGACGAAGATCGTCAGCAAGCCGGACAGCAAGGCGGCGCCTAGCGCTCCGCCGGCGAGCGCCTGGAAGCCGTTCTCGCCCAGCGCGCGCGCCTGGCAGTCGAGATAATTGGAAATCAGGACGGCGACGCCCGCATCCGATTCCGGGGCCAGGCAGGTGACGCTCATGCCACGCCCTCGAGCAGGCGCGGCATCCAGGACAGCGGCGCATCGCCGGTTTCCGCGCGGATTGCGTCGAGCATCCGCACCGTATGCTCGCGCCCCGAAAGGATGGTCAGGAGATCCTTCTCACCGGAAAGGTCGAGACGGGCGACCACGCTCTCCCGGCCATGCTTGATGAGGAAGGCGTGCGAATTGTCCGGCAGTGCGCGGAGAAGGTCATATTCGTGCTGGGTGAGGCCGAACCCGGTCATGTAATCCCGCGCCTGCGCCTTCGAGTTCGGCATGAATATCTGGGTTGCGGACTGCTCGACGATCGCCGACGCGATCCGGCTCGAGAGCGCGTCCTCCGCATTCTGGGTGACGAAGCCGACGATGCCGTTGCGCTTGCGGATCGTCTTTTCCCAGTCGCGGATCCGCGCGGTGAACACCTCGTCGTCGAGCGCCTTCCAGCCTTCGTCCACGACGATGATCGAAGGCGTGCCGTCGAGCCTCTGTTCGACCCGGTGGAACAGGTACATCATGGTGGGCGTGCGTGCGACCGGATCGCCAGCGGGGAGCCGACCGGGTTCAACCCGCTCGCGT
>DATHBY010000480.1:0-2916 GCA_035295885.1 Allosphingosinicella sp. | reverse complement strand
CGACGATCGTCCCGCCGGGGGCATAATCGATGACCAGATGGGCGAAATCGGGCTGGCCGGTCACCGGGCAGAGCGAGGTGAATTCGGGCGCGGTGAAGCGCACGAGGTACGGCTTGGCCGGCCGCGGGTTCGGCACGTAATCGAGCCTCGCCTCCTCGGGCGAGGCGGGCAGCGGGCTGGAGCGGCCGAGATGGGTCAGGTCCATGGCCGCTCTCTAGGTCAGTCGGCACAGGAGGGGAAGCGCCCGGCGGACGCGGTTCAGATCGGGCGCTCCATCCTCACCGCCGGAAACATCGCACCCCCGGGCATCGGCGTTTCGATCGGCCCTAGCCGGCGGAAGCCGAGCGAGGCGTAGAAGCCTTCGCCGTTCAGGCTCGACCAGGCTTCGAAGACGGTGAAGCCGGCGGCGCGGGCGTCCGCCTCGCAGCGCTCGTAGAGAAGGCGTCCGACGCCTCGCCGGGTCCAGTCCGGATGGGTGGCGAAATGGCGGACATGGGCGCGCTCCGGATCCCCGTCCCTCCGCCCGGGCGGGTTCGGGCTCCAGCCGCCGCAGCCGGCCGGCTCGCCGGTCTCCGCCTCGACGAGATAATAGCGGCCCGACGACAGCAGGGCCGGATTGGCCTTCGTGATGACCGGGAGGGTCCTGGCCAGCAGGTCAGGCGGATAGGCGGCCGCCATCAGGACGGCGTAGGAAGGGCCGAGCACCGCGGACACGGCCTCGCAATCCACGGGGGTTGTGACGCGCAGCCGCATGACGGAAAAGTCGCACCCGCCGCGCTGCCCGGCAAGCGCTTTGACTCGGGCGGAGCGCGTGCGATAGCTCCGCCCATGAAGACGCTCCTGCTCGCGGCCGTCGCCGTCGCTTTCTCCGCCCCCGCCTACAGCCAGGCCGCCGCGCCGCCCGCCCCCAGGGAAGCCGACAAGCCGATCCCCGAGCCGATCGTCTCAGTCACCCGCCACAGCGGCACCTTCGGCGGCCAGCGCCTGACCTACACCGCCACCGCGAGCGAGACCTACCTCAAGGCCGCGGACGGCACGCCCAGGGCGAGCATCTTCTCAATCTCCTACGTGAAGGAGCCGCGCGACTCGAAAAGGCCGGTCACCTTCCTGTTCAACGGCGGCCCCGGCTCGGGCTCGCTGTGGCTGCACATGGGAGCCTTCGGTCCCAAGCGGGTGGCGATCCCGTCGGACGCGCGCGACGACGGAGCGCCGCCTTTCCCGATCCTCGACAATCCCGACAGCCTGCTCGACGCCACCGACATCGTCTTCATCGACCCGGTCGGCACCGGCTTCAGCCTCCCGCTCGGCAAGACCGAGGGCAAGGAATATTGGGGAGTCACCCAGGACGCGAAGTCGGTCGCCGAGTTCATCCGGATCTGGCTCGGCGAGAACGGGCGCTGGAACTCGCCCAAGTTCCTGGGCGGGGAGAGCTACGGAACGACGCGCTCGGCGGCGGTCGTCAACCAGCTCGAAGGCACCTTCAACGACGTCTCGCTGAACGGCATCCTGCTCATCTCGACCATCCTCGACTTCGGAGCCCAGGCCTATGTGCCCGGCAACGAAATGCCCTACGTCCTCTTCGTTCCGTCGATGGCCGCAGCCGCTTTCCATCACGGCAAGGCGCCGGCCGACTCGGCCACCCTGGAAGGCTTCGTCCAGGAGGCGCGCGAGTTCGCCGCCGGCGATTATGCCGCGGCCTTGTTCAAGGGCCAGAAGCTCCAGGGCGAGGATCGGGCGGCGATCCGGCGGCGCCTCGCCCGCTTCACCGGCCTCTCCGAGCGTTTCCTCGAGGCCGCCGACCTCAGGGTCAGCGACGACCGCTTCTACAAGGAGCTGCTCCGCGACAGGGGCCTGGTCATCGGACGCCTCGACGCTCGCTACACCGGCCGCGACTATGACAATGCCGGGGAAAAGCCGGACAACGACCCGAGCTTCTACGGCATCGACGCCGGCTACACCGCGGCGCTCAACGCCTGGGTCCGGGACAGCCTCAAGTTCCGGACGGACCGGCAATATTCCACCATCGGCGGGGTCGGCAACTGGGACTGGGACCTGGCCGACCAGGGCGGGGACGCGCGCTTTTACAAGAACGTCACGCCCTATCTGGGCCGAGCGATGCGGGAGAATTCGGGGCTGCGCGTGTTCGTCGGCCAGGGCTATTTCGACTTCGCCACGCCCTTCTTCGGAGCCGAATATTCGCTTTCCCGCACCGGCATTCCGCAGGACCGGATCCGGTACAGCTATTACGGCTCCGGGCACATGATGTACGTCCGCGACGAGGATCGCTCGAAGCTGTCACGCGATATCAGGGAGTTCATCCGGAGCAGGTAACGCCAGCAAGCAGCTATAGCAGAAAGCCACTCTGAATGGCGTTATGCGGCATATGACTGACATAAGGTAAGGCTAGCTTGACACAACTTTGAACCCGCGCTATCGAGTCGCCATGGCCGGCGGATGGGCTGACGGCAGGGACGGGGCTGAGCGCGGTGAACGTCGAGGGGTTCGTGAAGAATCGTTTGAAGGTCCTGAGGGCGGAGCGCGACTGGAGCCAGGCGGAGCTTGGCGGCCGGCTCGGAGTTTCGCGCCAGGCGGTGAATGCCATCGAGACCGGCAAGTACGATCCTTCGCTGCCGCTCGCGTTCAAGCTCAGCCGTCTGTTCAGCGTCCCGATCGAGGAGATTTTCGATGACGGCTTCGGGGGCTCGGGCGATGCGCGATAAGGCGCCGCCCGGGGAAGGGGAGCGCCGCGAGGCGGCGCAGCGGCGCAGAAGGTGGCTGATCGTCGGCGGGCTCTTCGCGATCGGAATCGTCTCCGGTTATTATGCCGGTCATTACGACAAGGGGACTCAAGCGGTGCTCGGCCCGGCGACCTGGCCGCCGGCCGTGGCCGCGGCGCTCGCAGCGATCTACCTCATC
>DATHBY010000479.1:0-3717 GCA_035295885.1 Allosphingosinicella sp. | reverse complement strand
TCACCTCCTCGGGCCGCTCGATCCCGGCGGCGCGGGCGCGGAAGATCGGCCCGAACCCGCCATAATGGACGGTGGTGGCGAACCAGGAGAGAAGCTCGAAGACCCGCGCCAGCGCCGGCAGGTCATCGAGAGGCAATTGGCCGCTCTCCGGCCAGCGATGGCCTATCCAGGCCAGCAGGGCGATATTCTCGGTTACGAATCGGCCGTCCGCCTCGAGTGCCGGGATTAGGCCGCGGGGATTGATCGCGAGATATTCCGGCCGTTTGTGCGCCTTCTCCGCGATCGGCGTTCTGACCGCGTCAAAATCCGCGCCGGCTTCCTCGAGCGCGATATGCGGCACCAGCGAGCAGGCGCCGGGGGAATAGAAGAGGCGCAGCATCGTCCCCGTCATTGCGAGGAGCTAAGCGACGAAGCAATCCAGTTCAAGGCGCCGGTGCCGCTGGATTGCTTCGCTGCGCTCGCAATGACGTTACGACCGAAGCTTCGCCAGGACGCCCTGGAGCTGCATGGCGTTGGACATGTCGCCCTCGACCTTCAGCTTGCCCTGCATGAAGGCGGTCATTCCGTCCAGCTGGCCGTTGCTCATCGCCTGCCAGTCTTCCCAGGTCACCTTGATCGTGGTGTCGGCGAGCCCGTCCTCCTCGGTGACCTGGTTGGCGGCGCCGTCGAGCATCACCGCGCCTTCCGAGCCGAAATCGAGCTTCACCCTCTTGCCGGGGAGCCACGCGCTCTTTTCGTTGAGGGCCGCGGCCATTTCGCTCTTGGTCATGATCTTCCTCCCACTGGGTTGTCCCGGCTTCCTACTTTACGTAAACGTCAGGTCAAGAGGGAGGCGCGAGCCCGATCTCCTCTCCCGCTGTTCGCGGGAGAGTGGGGACCCAGGCCGAAGGCTTGGGGGGTGAGGGTCTTGCCGAGTCCGCGGTACAGGCCCACCGCTTCGCGGCCCGCCCCTCCTCTCCCGTAAGGACGGGAGAGGGTTTTGGACCCTCGACGCCCCTCCATCCTGAGGCTACGGGCGCCCCATGGACGCCGCCGAAGCCATTCACGAGAAGTTCGTCGCCCGGGTTCGGGACGGCAACCTTCCCCGCCGCACCAGCGACGTCCGGCCGGTCGACATCGGCCTCTCCCGCGAGGCGATGGTCGAGCTCTTCTACAGCCAGGCCGCAAGCCGCCAGATGGACCGCCTGTCGCGCCGCCTTCAGGCCCGCGGCGAGGGTTTCTACACGATCGGAAGCTCGGGCCACGAGAACAATGCCGCCGTCGCCGAGGCCCTCCGGGTCGATGACATGGCCTTCCTCCACTACCGGTCGAACGCATTCCAGATCCACCGCTCGAAGAAGCTTCCGGGCCAGACTCCCTGCTGGGACATGCTGCTCAGCTTCGCCGCATCCGCCGAGGACCCGATCTCGGGCGGCCGTCACAAGGTGATCGGGTCGAAGCCGCTCGCCATCCCGCCGCAGACCAGCACCATCGCCTCGCATCTGCCCAAGGCGGTCGGCGCCGCGTTCAGCATCGGCATCGCCAGGATGCTGAAGCTGGAGGAGACGGCGCTTCGGAACGACTCGATCGTGCTCGCCAGCTTCGGCGATGCCTCGGCCAACCACTCGACCGCGCAGGGCGCCTTCAATGCCGCCGCCTGGGCGGCCTACCAGGGAACTCCGATGCCGCTCGTCTTCCTGTGCGAGGACAATGGCATCGGCATATCGACTCGCACTCCGAGCGGCTGGATCGAGGCGTCTTTCCGAGACCGTCCCGGCCTCCATTACGTTCGCTGCAGCGGCCTCGACATGGCCGACGCGTATCGCGGCGCCCTCGAGGCGAGCCGCCACGCCCGTATCAGGCGCCAGCCGGTCTTCCTCCACATGGACTGCGTCCGGCTCTACGGCCATGCCGGATCCGACGTTCAGGCGACCTATCTCACCAGGGCGCAGATCGAGCAGGACGAGGAGCGCGACCCCTTGCTGTTCAGCGCCGCCTTGCTGGTCGAGCAGGAGCTGCTGTCGGAGCGTGACATCCTCGACATCTACAACGAGACTGAGGCGACTCTCGCCCGCGTCGCCGAACAGGCGATCGCCCGGCCCAAGCTGGCCACCAGCCGCGAGGTGATGGCGAGCATCGTTCCGCCGAAGCGGGTCCCGGCCCGGGCCAACACCCCCACTCGGGAGCAGCGCGAGGCCCTATTCGCCCGCGACCGGAACATGATCGACAAGCCGCAGCACATGGCCCGGCTGCTGAGCTGGGCCCTGGCCGACCTGATGCTGGCCCACCCCGAGATCATCGTCGCCGGCGAGGACGTCGGGCCCAAGGGCGGGGTCTACAACGTCACCGCCAAGCTCCACGAGCGCTTCGGCTCCTGCCGGGTGATCAACACATTGCTCGACGAGCAGAGCATATTGGGCCTCGGAATCGGCGCCGCCCACAACGGCCTTCTCGCGATCACCGAGATCCAGTTCCTCGCCTACGTCCACAATGCCGAGGACCAGATACGCGGCGAGGCGGCGACGCTGAGCTTCTTCTCGAACGGCCAGTACACCAACCCGACGATCATCCGGATCGCCGGCCTCGGCTACCAGAAGGGCTTCGGCGGCCATTTCCACAACGACAACAGCCTCGCCGTCTTCCGCGACATTCCGGGACTGGTGCTCGCCTGCCCGAGCAACGGCGCCGACGCCGTCGAGATGCTCCGCGAATGCGTCCGGCTCGTGCTGGAGGAGCAGCGCGTGATCGTCTTCGTCGAGCCGATCGCGCTCTACATGACCCGCGACCTTCACGAGGAAGGCGACTCGCTTTGGACCTCCACCTATGCGGCGCCCGGAGCGGCGAAGCCGGTCCGGCTTGGAGAGCCCGGAGTCCATGGGGACGGCACCGACCTCGCCATAATCAGCTACGCCAACGGCTACTTCCTGTCGCGCCAGGCCGAGAGGATCCTGAGCGAGCGGCACGGCCTGAACTTGCGGGTGGTCGACCTCAGGTGGCTCGCACCGCTGAACGAGGAGGGCCTGCTCGACGCCGTCGCCGGCTGCGAGCGGATCCTGATCGTCGACGAGTGCCGCAAGACCGGCTCGCAGAGCGAGGCGTTGATGGCGCTGTTCGCCGAGCGAGCGCCCGGCGTCGACTGTCGCAGGATCGCGGCCGAGGACAGCTTCATCCCGCTCGGACGGGCGGCCACCCTGACCCTGCCGAGCCGCGATTCGATCGTCGCCGCGGCGCTGGAGATGGTGCGTGGCTGACAAAGAGGCGGCTCTGGTCGTCTGCCCGGGGCGGGGAACCTACGGCAAGGCGGAGCTCGGCTATCTGAAGCGCCTGCACGGCGACAAGAAGGAGCTGATCGGCACGTTCGATCGCCTGCGGAGCGAGCGGGGCCAGCCCACCATCACCGAACTCGACGGCGCCGACCGGTTCAGCCCGGCTTTGCACACGCGCGGCGACATCGCCTCGCCGCTGATCTTCGCCGCCTCCTACGCCGACTTTCTCTCCATCGACTCCGGGCGCTTCGATATCGCGGCAGTCACCGGCAATTCGATGGGCTGGTATTCCGCGCTCGCCGTTGCCGGAGCAGTCGGTCCCGAGCAGGGCTTCCGGATCATCGACTCGATGGGCGAGAACAGCCAGGCTGGCGAACCCGGCGGCCAGGTGCTCCTCACCCTGGTCGACGAGGCGTGGCGCGAGCTTCCGGGCCTTCGCGAGAAGCTCAAAGCCCTCGTCGCCGCGATCGCC
>DATHBY010000478.1:0-2072 GCA_035295885.1 Allosphingosinicella sp. | reverse complement strand
ATCGGCACCGACAAGCAGGGCCACTGGAACAAGTTCGAGCGCGACCTCGGCAACGGCGTCAAGGTCGTCACCCACGTGACCTGGCTGCCGGAGATGCACGTCGGCCACAACCACTAGGAACTGTGCTTTCTCCCAACGACGGCACGTTCCTCGAAGCCCCTTCGGCCCGACCGGCCGGAGGGGCTTTTTCGCGCTTCATCATCAAGGCTGGCGAGGCGGATTTTTTACGCAGTCCCACCTTGAAACCGGAGGTTGTTCCTGCCGGCTGCCGTCGCAACGGAGCGGGAGAAAGAATAATCCAGGTCCTCGCGGGCAGTCGTGCCTGCTGAGAGCAGCTCCGCCGGCGAGTCCAGTCCAGGGCTCATTCGCTGGTGACCGGTATCCTCCTTGCCCGGCGGTGTTTCCAACCGCTGCGAATTGGACGAGACCATGAACTTCGTGAACTTCGTTTCGATTCGGACACTGCTCAGTCCTTCCCGCTCGCCGCCAGGGCCGAGACGAAGCCCTTGCGCCAGGCAAGCACGTCCTCGTGCTTCACCGACTCGTTGAGCGCCAGCCACCGCCGCACTCTCTCCTCCTTCGGCATTCGAAGGGCCTGCAGGATGGCGTCGGAAATCTCCTCCTTGCTGTAGGGGTTGACCAGCAGAGCCTCCTCGAGCTGCAGCGCCGCACCGGCGAAGCGGGAGAGGATGAGGACTCCGGGATCGTTGGGATCCTGTGCCGCCACATATTCCTTGGCGACGAGATTCATCCCGTCCCTCAGCGGTGTGATCAGGCCGATCTCGGCGGCTCGGTAGAAGCCGGCCAGATCCTCGCGGGGATAGCCCTGGTTGACGTAGCGTATCGGCACCCAGTCGACCTCGGCGAACTCTCCGTTGATCCGGCCGCTCAGTTCGTCGAGCCGCTCGCGGATGACCTCGTAGGTGGCGACCTCGCCGCGTGAAGGCGGCGCGATCTGAAGGAGAAAGACCTTGCCCTTGCAGTCCTCATGATCCTCCAGGAACCGGCGGTAGCCGAGAAATCGCTCCTCCAGCCCCTTCGAATAATCGAGCCGGTCGACGCCGATGATCGTGCGCCGTCCGGCGGCGCTGATCCGCATCTTCTCGAACGCCGCCTGAGCCCTGGCGCTGGCCGCCGCCTTGGCGAATTCGTCGTAATCGATTCCGATCGGATAGGCGCCGGCATGGACCGAGCGGTCGCCGACATGGATGGTGCCGTCGTCCTCGCAATGGCCGCCAAGCTCGCGCTCGACATAATGGCGGAAACTCTCCAGCCATTCCTCGGTCTGAAAGCCGATCACGTCATAGGCGAGCATCGACAGGACCAGCCCCTCATGGAAGGGCAGCGACACCATCAGCCGCGCGGGCGGCCAGGGAATGTGGAGGAAGAAGCCGATCCGGTTCTTCACTCCGCGGTCGCGCAATTGCTGGCCGAGCGGGATCAGATGGTAGTCGTGGACCCAGATCAGGTCGTCCGGCTCGATCAGCGGCTGCACCGTCTCGGCGAAGCGCTCGTTCACCCGTTCGTAGCCGCCGGCGAAGCTTCGGTCATATTCCGCCAGGTCGATCCGGTAATGGAAGAGCGGCCACAAGGTGCGGTTGGCGTAGCCGTTATAATATTCGTCGACGTCCTGCTCCTCGAGCGCGATCGTCGCGGTGGTGACTCCGCCGTGGCGCTGGAAATCGATATGGCCGGTAAACTCCTCGGCGGTCTCGCCGGACCAGCCGAACCAGACTCCGCGATGGTCGCGCAGGGCCGCCGAGAGCGCGACCGCGAGCCCGCCCTGGGATCCCTGTCCCTCGCCGCGAGGCGCCGAGACCCGGTTCGAGATGACGATCAGGCGGCTCATCAATTCCCCGCCGCCCCGCTATTCTCCGTCACCCCAGCGAATGCCGGGGTCCATGCGGAGCGAGGATGGATGCCAGCCTGCGCTGGCATGACGAAGCGACTCATCTCACGGCGCTCCATGGCCGCGACAGCAGCACGGCGCAATTGATCAGTCCGACGAGCGAATAGGTTTGCGGGTAGTTCCCCCACAGTTCCCCGCTCTCGAAGTCCGTGTCCTCAGACAG
>DATHBY010000477.1:0-2500 GCA_035295885.1 Allosphingosinicella sp. | reverse complement strand
ATCGAGAATGCGGCGCGCAAGGGCGAGGTCCATCTCCTCCTTCACGCCGCAGATGCGGGAGAGGACGGCAACCGCAAGCTGGACCAGGCCTGGCGGGTCGGCGAAGGCCGGCCCCAAGGTCTGGTGATTCCAGCCGAAAGGGCCATATTGTCATTGGCGCTCGGGCGCCAGAATGTGGTACATATCGCAATAATTGATCGTGCCGCCGCCGCGCGTGTCGAGCATGCGCTCGGGCGCTGGCGCGCTTTTATCGGATCTGAAGCTGGGCTAAGCGCCGCCGCGGCGGGCATTTCGGACGCGTCGGCTGGGAATGTGAGTGAAGGACTATAATGAGCGAGACGACAGATAAGCCGAAGCTTGGCGCGCGCGCCCCTCTGGGCCTGAAGCGCACCGTCGAGACCGGCAAGGTCAAGCAGAGCTTCAGCCACGGCCGCTCGAACACGGTGGTGGTCGAGGTCAAGAAGCGCCGAATCCTCGGGCCGCAGAGCGCCCAGGAGGCCGCGCCCGCGCCCGCCCCGGAAGCGCAAAAGCCGGCGGCTCCCGCCGCCCCGCCCCCCGCCGCCTCGCGTCCGGCCGCGCCGCAGCGCCCAGTCAGCGATACGACGACTCGCCGCGAGCTTCAGGACCGGCTGCTCCGCGAGGCCGAGGAAGCCCGCCTGAACGCGCTCGAGGAGGCGCGCCGGCGCGAGGACAAGCAGGCGGCCGAGGCCACCGAGGAAGAGAAGCGCCGCGCCGACGACAATCGCCGGGCCGAAGAGGAACGCGCCGAAGCCGCCCGCCGCGAGGCCGAGGATCAGGCTCGGCGGATCACCGAGGAACCCGCGCGTCCCGCCGAAGCCGCTCCGGCGCCCGTTGCCGACGACGAGGACGAGGATCGCCGCCCCGCCCACGCCCGGCCGAAAGGCCACCACGCGCCGGCGGCCAAGCGCCCCGAGCCGGCCCGTCCGGTCCGCGGCCGCGACGACCGCCGCCACGCCGGCAAGCTCACCGTCACCCGCGCTTTGTCCGACGAGGACGACAGCCGCGCCCGAAGCCTCGCGGCGCTCCGCCGCGCCCGCGAGAAGGAAAAGCGCGCCCACCAGCAGTCCGGGCCGTCCGCCAAGCAGGTCCGCGACGTCGTCGTTCCCGAGGCGATCACCGTCCAGGAGCTCGCCAACCGAATGGCCGAGCGCGGCGCCGACCTGGTGAAGGCGCTGTTCAAGATGGGGACCCCGGTCACCGTCACCGAGACGATCGACCAGGACACGGCCGAGCTTCTGATCGAGGAATTCGGCCACCGAATGGTCCGGGTCAGCGAAAGCGACGCCGACATCCAGACCGAGACTGACGTCGATCCCGACGAGACTCTCCAGCCGCGGCCGCCGGTGGTGACGATCATGGGCCATGTCGATCACGGCAAGACGTCGCTGCTCGACTCGATCCGGGGCGCCAACGTCGTCTCCGGCGAGGCGGGCGGGATTACCCAGCATATCGGCGCCTACCAGGTCGCCCTGCCCGACAAGTCGAGGATCACCTTCCTCGACACTCCCGGCCACGAGGCCTTCACCGAGATGCGCGCCCGCGGCGCCAACGTCACCGATATCGTCGTCCTGGTGGTGGCGGCCGACGACGGCCTGAAGCCGCAGACGGTCGAGGCGATCAATCACACCAAGGCGGCGGGCGTCCCGATGATCGTCGCCATCAACAAGATCGACAAGCCCGGCGCCAATGCGCAAAAGGTGCGCGAGGAGCTGCTCCAGCACGAGATCCTGGTCGAGGACATGGGCGGCGAGGTCCAGGACGTCGAAGTCTCGGCGCTCAAGAAGACCAACCTCGACGGCCTGCTCGAGGCGATCTCGCTCCAGGCGGAACTGCTCGAGCTGAAGGCCAATCCGGACCGCTCGGCCGAGGGCGCCGTCGTCGAGGCCAAGCTCGACAAGGGCCGCGGCCCGCTCGCCACCGTCCTCGTCCAGCGCGGGACCCTGAGGGTCGGCGACGTCTTCGTGGTCGGAGCCGTCCCGGGCAAGGTCCGGGCGATGATCGACGACAAGGGCAAGCAGGTGAAGGAAGCCGGGCCCTCGGTCCCGGTAGAGGTGCTCGGCCTCTCCGGGGTGCCGTCGGCGGGAGATACGCTCACCGTCGTCGAGAACGAGGCCCGCGCCCGCGAGGTCGCCGCCTACCGGCAGAGCGTGCTCGACCGCAAACGCACCACGACGGCGCCGGTCAACCTCGAGAACATGTTCGCCTCCAGGGCCAACCAGGCGGTGGAATTCCCACTGGTCATCAAGGCCGACGTTCAGGGCTCGGTCGAGGCGATATCCAGCGCGATCAACCGAATCTCCACCGAAGACATCAAGGCCCGGATCCTCCACGGCGGAGTCGGTGCGATCACCGAGAGCGACGTCATCCTGGCGAGCGCGTCGGGAGCGCCGATCATCGGCTTCAACGTCCGCCCCAACGCCAAGGCGCGGGAAGTGGCCGAGCGCAACAAGGTCGAGTTCCGCTATTACGACGTCATCTA
>DATHBY010000476.1:0-4388 GCA_035295885.1 Allosphingosinicella sp. | reverse complement strand
ATCGCCTTGATTCCCGCCTCTCCCCGGCGGGGAGAGGATTGGGGTGAGGGGGCTCCGCAGCCGAGAACAATCGCAGGCGCCGGACCCCTCTCCCTACCCTCTCCCCGCCGGGGAGAGGGATTAATGATCGCGCCGGCCCCGTGAATTCGATACAGCTTAACCCATCTTCGCTCGTGCCGGACCACTCGTTCAGCCCTTCAGCTTGACGTATCGGCTAAACCCGATACATTGTCCCCATGGTGAGACCCTCTTCCTCCGAGTCCTCATTCGGCGCGATCGCCCACCCGACCCGGCGGGCCGTGCTGAACATGCTGATGGAAGGGCAGAGGAGCGCGACCGACCTGCGCCGAGCGGTCGCTCCGCACACGGCGGGGGTGAGCCAGGCCGCTTTCTCGGAACATCTGTCGGTCCTGTCGCGGGCGGGGCTCGTCCATGCGAAGCCCAGGGGGCGCGAGCGCATCTACGCTCTCAACGCCGGTCCGCTCGCGGAGGTCTTCGACTGGCTCAAGCCCTATGAAGCCTTTTGGGACGAGCGCCTCGCCAGGCTGGGCGGCTATCTCGACGGAAAGGCGGGAACGCGATGAGATCGTTCAAGCGCAAGGCCGTCTACCGGCACCCGGTCGAGGACGTCTGGACGGCGCTGACCGACCCGCGCGCTCTGGCCGAATGGCTCATGCCCACGACCTTTTTCGAGCCCAGGGCCGGGGAGAAATTCCGCTTCCAGTTCGATCCGGAAAGATTGTGCCCGACCGGCATCGCCGACTGCGAGATTCTCGAGATCGATCCGCCGCGCCGGCTGGTCTGGTCGTTTCAGCACCGGTCGCCCGAAGGTGCGGCGCAGCCGCCGCCGATGCTAATCGAATGGACTCTGATACCCGTCGACGGCGGAACCCGGCTCGAGCTGGTCCAGTCCTATGAAGGCCAGCCCTGGTCGATCACCTTTGCGATGGGCATGGGGTGGCGCTTCTACCTGCGCAAATTCCTGCCCCAGGCGCTGAAGAACGTCAGCGGCGGAGTCTTCAGCCCCGGCGCGATCCCGCTCGCGAAGCGCGCCTACCGGGCGACGGACCTGCCCGGCGACGTGATCATCTAGGAGGTTTTCGAATGAGGGGGCGCGACTTCATCGTCATTCCCGCCGCGGCGCTCGCCGTGATGGTTCTGAACGTCGCGATCGCCTTCGGAATCGTCTGGCTCTACTCGACCTTCCTCGATCCGGGCCAGCCGGCCTCTCATTATGAGGCCTTCGCGACGAGGGCTGCGCCGGTCAGCAGCGTGATCGCGGGAATACCGCTCATGATCGCCGCCGGCTTCCTGCTCGCCAAAGGGAGGCCCGGACGATCGGGCCTGGCGGCCGCAGCCGCGGCAGCCCTGTTCTACATCATCGTCGATACCGCCATTCTGTTGAGCGTGGAGGCCGGGCGGGACGTCTGGATGTGGGCGGCCCTGTCCCACGCGACGAAGCTCCTCTCCGCCCTCGCGGGAGCACGGCTCGCCCCGATCCGCCCGATAGGCGGACCCGCGGGCTAGCGGGGGCCGCGAAGGGCGGCTGGAACCGGACCGCCCCCGAAACGTCTTACCCTCATCGGCCGCGCCTCCAGGCCCGCGCGCCCGCGGGAGAAACATATGACCATCATCCTCATCCTCGTCGTCGGAGCCGTCTGCGGCTGGCTGGCAGGGATCATCACCAAGAGTGGCGGCGGCCTCATCTTCGACATCGTCGTCGGGATCGTCGGAGCCCTCATCGCCGGCTGGCTGTTCGGCGGCGGAGCCTCGATCCTCAACGGCCCGCTCAACATGATGGCCTTCCTCTATTCGCTGCTCGGAGCGGTCATCCTGCTCCTCATCGTCAAGCTGATCCGCCGGGCGACCTGAGGCTTCAAGCGAAGCGAGGGTGGGCGGGTCACCGTCCCCCTCGCTCCGTCACGCCGGTCACGCTCAAAACGCCGCCTCGCGGCGGATAATTCTTGAAAACCGGATCAAACCGCCTCTTTGATCCGCCCGTGATGCTCGCCAGCCAGATCGACCGCTACCTTGCCCGGCTCATCCTCGTGCCGTTGCTTGCGACTCTGACCCTGGCGGCGATGCTGCTCGTGCTCGACAAGATGCTTCGACTGTTCGATTTTGTGGTCAGCGAGGGCGGGCCGGTCGCGGTGGTGTGGCGGATGCTCGCCAATCTGGTGCCTGAATATCTGGCGCTCGGAATCCCGATCGGGCTCCTGCTCGGCACCCTGTTCGCGTTCCGCAAGCTGGCTTTGTCGTCTGAGCTGGACAGCCTGAGGGCGGTCGGCCTCGGCTATACCCGGCTCCTTCGAGTGCCTTATGCTTTCGCGGTCGTGCTGATGGCCCTCAACGTCGCCATCGTCGGCTTCGTCCAGCCGGTGGCTCGCTACGGCTACGAGCAATTGCGCTTCGACCTGCGTTCCGGCGCTCTCGGAGCCTCGATCAAGGTCGGCGAGTTCACCAACCTGGGCAAGCGAATGACGCTGAGGGTCGAGGCGAGCGAGGACCAGGGGCGGCTTCTTCACGGAGTGTTCGTGTGGGCCGAGACCCGCGACGGCCGCACCATCGCCGTGACCGCCGACCACGGCACCTTCCTCGCCACCGACGATCCCGACGTCATCCTGCTTCGGCTGTCGAACGGGCGGCTGGTCCACAATTCGCCCAAGTACAAGGCGCCAAGGGTGCTGAGCTTCCGGATCCAGGACCTTCCGGTCGACCTGCCCGCGGTGGCTCAGTTCCGCGACCGTGGGCGCGGCGACGAGGACGAGCTGACCCTACCCGAGCTGTTCCGCTACGGCGCCCGGAAGGACGAGGCGCCGCGGGCGACGCTCAACGCGGTGCGCGCCAATTTCCACTATCGGGTGACCGAGATCGTGATGATGCTGCTCATGCCGCTGCTCGCGGTGGCGCTTGCGGTGCCGCCCAAGCGAAGCACCTCCGGGCTCGGCATCTTCCTGTCGATCGCGATGGTCGTCACCTACCACAAGATCAATCAATATGGCGAGCAGATGGCCGCCCAGGGCCGAGTCGATCCGGTGATCGCCCTGTGGACGCCTTTCTTCCTGTTCGCCGCGCTGATCCTGTGGATGTACTGGACTCTCGCCTACAGGCCGGGCGGGCAGCCGATCGGAGCGCTCGAGCGCGGCTTCTCGAAGCTCGCCAAGGGCATCGGCCGGGTCCTTCGCCTCGGCGGCGGCGGCCGGCGGGAGGCCGTGCCGGCGGAATGATCAACCTCAACTTCTTCCCGTCGAAGCGAATCGCCTTCTACATGGCGAGGATGTTCGTAACTCGCTCGCTGGCGGTGCTGGCGGCTCTGGTCGTGGTGCTGATGACGCTCGACCTGCTCGGCGAGTCCGGCAAGATCCTGCGCGTGCCCGGCAATGGCGACTCCGAGCTGTGGCGCTACGTCTCGCTGCGAATCCCTCAGCTCATCTCCCGATTCCTGCCCTTCGCGGTCTTGCTCGGGACCCTGATCACGCTCGCCACGCTCAACCAGAACAGCGAGGTCGTGAGCATGAAGGCGGCCGGAATCTCCGCCCACCAGATCATCGCGCCCCTGATCGTCGCCAGCCTCGGCATCGCCGCCCTGAGCTTCGTCTTCAACGAGCGGGTCGTCACCCGCGCCAACGAGACGCTGTCGGGCTGGTCGAAGGTCGATTACGGCCCGGTGCCGCGCGACAGCGGAATCCGCCCCAACGTCTGGGTGCGCTGGGGCGACGACCTCATCCTGGCGCGCGAGGTGCGCGGGAAAGGCCCGGCCACCGAGCTTCGCAACATCAGCATCTACGACCGCGATTACGAGACGCTGAAGGCGATCACGACCGCCGCGCGCGCCACCCGGCACGGCAATGGCTGGCGGCTCGAGCGGGTCGAGACGTTCGACGTCGCCCGCGGCACCACTTCGCTCGCGGCCGCCGCCGATTTCGGCGAAGGGCTCGATCCCACCCAGTTCACCCTCGCCAGCGTCTCCGCCGACGAGCAGGATTTCGTCACGTTGCGGGATTCCGTGAGGCAGCTGAAGCTGGCCGGCCGGCCTACGGCGGAGCTCGAATCGGGCCTCTGGCACAAGCTGTCCGGCCCGCTGTCGGCGGTGCTCATGCCGCTTCTCGCAGGGGTCGCGGCCTTCGGCCTGGCCCGTTCCGGCCAGCTCTTCCTTCGCGCCGTGATCGGCATGTTCCTGGGCTTCGCCTATTTCGTCGCCGACAATTTCGCCCTCGCCATGGGCAATCTGGGCGCCTACCAGCCGCTGCTGGCGGCCTGGGCCCCGTTCGTCCTCTTCGCGCTGATCGGCGAGACGGTGCTGATCCGGACCGAGGAATGAGCGTAGCCGGGCCGGCGGCGAACGCGTCCCGGAAATATCCAAACTACTGATTTCAGCGGCTTGATCG
>DATHBY010000475.1:0-6096 GCA_035295885.1 Allosphingosinicella sp. | reverse complement strand
GTTCCTGGCCGAGTATCACGGGCGCAAGCCGCTTCACCTGCCGCGAAGCGACTCGCCCGCCCGGCCGATCGTGGGCTGGCAGGAACTCAACGCCCTGCTCGCGATCCGATCCCACTGGACGGAGGCGAATCTCAAGCTGGTCATGAACAGCCGGCCCGTGGCCCCGGACTTCTACCTCGACGAGACCGACACCAGCCAGGGACGGGTGAGGCGCGCCAATCCCGCCAAGGTGGAGGTCTTCCTGAATATGGGCGCCAGCCTCGTCGCCAATGCGGTGGAGGAGGTTTCAGCCGACGTCCGGGCGATCTGCGCCGGCCTCGCGGGCCAGTTCGGCGGCCGAGCGGGCGCCAACCTCTACTGCTCCTCCCGCGGCGTGCAGGCCTTCGCCTCCCATTGCGACCCGCACGAGGTGTTCGCGGTCCAGTGCGAGGGCGAGAAAAGCTGGAACATCTATGCCAACCGGGCGGCTGCGCCCGTCGAGGCGCTCGAAGGGCCGGATGCCCAGGCGACGATCGACCGGGTCAAGGGTCCGGTCGCGATGAAGGTGGAGATGCGCCCCGGCGACCTCCTCTACATACCCCGCGGCTTCTACCACGACGCCCTGGCGAGCAGCGGCGCCTCCCTCCACGTCACCTTCTCCGTCGCTCCGCTGACCGGCCGGATCCTTTTCCGGATGCTCGAGGAGATGGCGATCGAGGATCAGGCGTTCAGGGAATATCTGCCCGATGCGCGCGGTGGAGACGAGGCGATTGTCGCGGAACGGCTCGCCGCCCTCGCCGCCCGCGCGGCGGAAATCATCACCAGCCCGCGTTTCTCCGCCGAGCTGGCCGACCGGCAGCGGCAGCTGGCCGAGCCGGACCATCGCTTCACCCTGCCGGAGAGACCGACCCTGGATTTCTTCGCCCGCACCGACAAGCCGGCCGATCTGACCTCCGGTCCCGACGGCGCCGTGCTTCGGGCCGGGGGGCAGGAAGTGCCGATCGGAACGCTCGCGCCCGCGGCGGAATGGGCTCTGAGCCGCCGGGGTTTCGCACTTCAGGAGCTGCTCGCCGGCTTCCGCTACATGGAGGAGGCGAAGCTTCGGCAGATGGCCGAGACGATGCAGCGGCTGGGCCTGTTCTTCCCCTACCGGCCGGAGGTCTGAGCCTCGACCCCGGGCGGGCGGACCGCCGGCCCTTCGTGGATGATCGTCTGCGACGTCCAATTGTCCCCGTCATAGGCGAAGCGGACGTGGTTTCCGCGGCGGAAGCCGGTGCCGTCCCAGGCGATGACCTGAAGCTCGATATCGTTGTTCCTGTGGGCGTGGATCCAGTTGAAGCTTTGGAGCTCGTTGTTGCGAAGCCGCTTCGAGGTGGCGGTGCCGGCCTGGATGACGAGCGCTCCGCCGGCGCTCTCGACCATCTTGCGCGCGGCTTCCGCATAGGTGCGGTGGAAATGGCCGGCCAGAGCGATGTTGACTCCCGCCCGGCACACCGCCGTCACGGCGTCCTGATGCCGGCCGACCGCCTCGGTGAGCTCCGTCCCCTCGCCGATCGGCATCGAGAACAGGGGGTGGTGGGTGACCAGGATCTTGGTCTTGTCCGGAGCCACCGCGGCGAAGCGCTCCTCGATGATCTTCATCTGGTCGCGGTTGATCCGCCCGTCCTTGATGGTGAGCGAGCGGGCGGTGTTGATCCCGAGCACCGCCACCTCGTCATTCTCGAACCAGGGGCACAGATCGTTGGAGATGTATTTCCTGTAGCGGCGAAGCGGGGCGGCGAAACGGGTGACGACGTCGTAGAGCGGGATGTCGTGATTGCCGGGGACGGCGAGGACCGGCCAGCCGGCGGAGCGAAGCTTGTTGAGCCAGGTCGAGGCCTGCCTGAACTGCTCGACCCGGGCGCGCTGGGTGAAATCGCCGCTGACGATGATCAGGTCCGGCTGCTGCTCCTGAAGCCAGGCGTTGGCGCCGTCGACGACCTTGTCGTCCTGGCAGCCGAAATGAATGTCGGAGAGGTGGGCGATTCGGGCCATGGGGGGTGAACCCGTCCCGTCGGCGATGTTTCCGTCATTGCGAGCGAAGCGAAGCAATCCAGCCGTTCGAAGTCAGTTGCTGGATTGCTTCGTCGCTCCGCTCCTCGCAATGACGAAGGCTATTTCCACATCCGCTCGTGCCGCCGGCCCAGAGTGGTCAGCAATTCATATTGCGAAAGTCCGGATTGCGCCGCCGCCGCCGGCAAGGCGTAGTCCAGCTCGACCCAATCGCCTTCCTTCAGCTCCGGCGCCTCGTCGACCAGGAGGGCGGTCAGGTCCATCGACACCCGGCCGACCACCGGCGCGTGGCCGGTCGGCAGCCGAGCCCGGCCGGCGCCCGAGAAGCCGCGCAGATAGCCGTCGGCATAGCCGATGTTGAGGATCGCGAGCTCGGCGGGCGCCTGCGCCGTCCAGGTCGAATTGTAGCCGACCGCTCCGCCCGCCTCCACCCTTCGGCGCTGGACGATCTGCGCTTCGACCCGGACGACCTGGCGGATATGGCCCGCCGCCTCCGGCCTCGGCGTCCCGCCGTAGAGGGCGAGGCCAGGGCGGGTCAGGTCGAAGGCGTAATCGGCTCCGAGGCAGATGCCGGCGCTGTTGGCGAGGCTGCGCCGTTTCGCCGGAACGAGCGCCGCGACTTGGGCGAAGGCGGAGCGCTGGCGTTCGTTCATCGCCTCGTCGGCGTCGGCGCAGGCGAGGTGGCTCATCAACGTATCGATCTCGAGCCCGTCGAGGAGCCCCTCCCCCACCTGCGTCGGGCTCAGCCCGAGGCGGTTGATGCCGGTGTCGATCATGACGTCGCAGGGGCGGTCCCGAGCCGCCTCTCTCCAGCGCTCGACCTGCAGCACCGTGTTGAGCACCGGTCGGGCGGGCGAGCCGGCGGCGTGGATAAGATCCTCCCCGGCCAGGCCGTGGAGCACCGAGACCGAAGCCGGTCCGAGCCAGGCGAGCAAAGGCTCGGCCTCGCGCCAGGTGGCGACGAAGAAGTCGCGGCAGCCGGCGTTGGCGAGCCGCATGACGACGTCGCGGGCGCCGATCCCGTAGCCGTCCGCCTTGACCGCGGCCCCGCAGGCGGCGCCGGCGCTCCGCTGCCTGAGCCAGCGCCAATTCTCGACCAGGGCCTCGCCGTCGAGCAGGAGGCGCAGCGGGGAATGGGGCTCGGGCACGGAACGGCGGATAGCGGCAGGCGAGTGGCGGGGAAAGCCTCTCGTCCCCGCCGGAAATTCGGGACAGTTACGAATTTCGGCGCTTTTTCGGCGGGCGAAGCCGGCCCGGCGGGAAATTCGTAACTGTCCCGATTTTCTATTCCAGCTCCTTGCCCGCCGTCTCCGGAAGCCAGAACAGGGTCACCACCAGCGCCATCGCCACCACGGCGATCGTGTACCAGAGGCCTGCGAACGGATCGCCGGTCTTGGCGACGATATACTGGCTGATGAAGGGCAGGAAGCCGCCGAAATAGCCGGTGCCTATGTGATAGGGAATCGACATCGAGGTGTAGCGGATCCGCGCCGGGAACAGCTCGACCAGCAGTGCCGCGACGGGTCCGTAGGTCATTCCAGAGCAGAAGCCGATGAGGACGATGGCGAGGATCACCTGGAGCGCCTGGGGGATGGTCGGCGAGCTCTTCTCCAGCTTGTAGCCGGCGATCTTCAGTCCGAAATCGAGCGAGGCCGGATCGGAGGCGTCGACGGCGACTCCGCCGATCGTCACTCCGGCCGGGGCTCCGGCGGGCGCCTCGACCGTCGAGTAGGCGATGCCCTTCTTGGACAGTGCGTCGAGCAATTTGCCGCATTGCGTCGGCTGGACCTTGGCGAAGGGGGCGTAGGTGCAGTCGCTTCCGACGACGACCACCGGATTCTTGCGCATCGCCTCGGAGAGCTCGGGATTGGCCGCGGACGCCATCCAGTAGAATAACGGGAACAGGATGACGATGGTGAGCGCGTAGCCGATCACGATCGGCCCCTTGCGGCCGACCCGGTCCGAGAGCCATCCGAACAGGATGAACCAGAACAGGCTTACCAGTGCAGCCGCCCCGATCATCGCCCGGGCGGCGGTGTCCTCGATCCTCAGCGAATTCTGTAGGAAGTACATCGCCTGGAACTGGGCGGTGTACCAGATGACGGTGAGGCCGGCGGCGATCCCGAACAGTGCGACGAGGACCAGCTTGACGTTGGAGCGGGTGGCGAAAGTCTCCTTCAGGGGGTTCCTGGCGATCTGCCCGGAATCCTTCATCGCCTGGAAGACCGGGCTCTCCTTGAGCTTGAGGCGCACCCAGAGCGAGATTGCGAGCAGCACCACCGAGAACAGGAACGGGATCCGCCAGCCCCAGGATTCCCACTCGCCTTTGTCGACGAACAGCTCGGAGACGAGCACGACGGCGACCGAGAGCAGGAATCCGCCGATCACTCCGGCCTGGATGAAGCTGGTGTAGAAGCCGCGCTTGTGGCGCGGCGCATGCTCGGCGACATAAATGGCCGCGCCGCCATATTCGCCCCCCAGAGCGAGCCCCTGAAGCACCCTCAGGAAGACGAGCAAGGCGGGCGCCGCCATCCCGATCGCCGCATAACCGGGGAGGAGGCCGACGGCCGCGGTGGCGACCCCCATCAGGGTGATGGTGACGAGGAAGGTGTATTTCCGGCCAAGCTTGTCGCCGAGATAGCCGAACAGGACCGCTCCGATCGGGCGGACTCCGAAGCCGACCCCGAAGCTGGCCAAGGCGAGCAGGAACTGCGCCGTCTCGCTCGAAGCCGGGAAGAACTGCTTGCCGATGACGACGGCGAGAGTCCCGTAGATGAAGAAATCATACCATTCGAAGACGGTGCCGAGCGTGGAGGCGAAGATGACGAGCCGGTCGCGCTTCGCGTCGATCACATAGTCGCCGGATACCGCCGTGGCCATGAGGCTCCCCCTGATCTTTTGGTCTGTTTAGCAAAGCGGACGGCGGGGGGAAGGTGGCACGCGCCGGGCGAGGGCCTGCCCGAGGCGGAGAGCGGCTTCGACTCGATCGCCGGGGTGCGCGGAGAAGGCTGGGGCCCAGCGCAGGGACGGAACGGCTGGGTCCCGGCCTTCGCCCGGAACAACTCAGTCCAGCGCCTCGCGCGCCTGCTCCCAATTTCGGCCGTCGAAAGCGCGGGCGGTGACGGTGAGGGCCGAAACGTCGTCGAGGGCGTTGAGGTTCAGGCTCCAGGCCTCGGGGTGCGAGCGGGGATGGTAGAAGCTCTTCACTCCGCAGACCCGGCAGAAGAGATGGTCGGCCGCGCCGGTGCCGAAGCGGTAGTGGATGAGCGCGCCTTCCCCCGAAAGCAGCCGGAAATCTCCGTGCGAGACGATCAGATGCCTGAAGCCCGTCATCGAACAGATCGAGCAATTGCAGTCGAGCACCTCCACCTCGAGCGGCAGCCGCGCCTCGAAGCGGACCGCTCGGCAGTGGCAGCCGCCGGAGATCGTCACCTGGTCCATCGGCTCAGCCATCCAGGCCGTCCACGGGCTCCAGCCAACCCCGATAATGGATCAACGGACCGAGCAAGGGCAGAGCGATCGGCACCTCGAAATGGAACCGCCCGCCCTCCTCCCACTCGCGCGCCTCGGACTTCGGGGCGAGGAAGAGTGGGAGCGGCAGCGGGCCGAGCCACCACCGGCGGATGATCATTCGCAGCCCGGTCGAATCGGAGGGCAGGCCGAAGGCGAATCGAACGAGACCGAACCGCTCGGTGAGCCCGCCGCCGCGCTCGGCCAGCTCGCTCGAAAAAGTCCGGCCGGAAAAGTCGCGGGTCCAGCGCTCGCGGCCGTCGCGCTCGGCAAAGGCGAGGTGGAGCCGGTGGGCGCCCTCGGTCGGGAAGCCAAAAGCCCTCGCCAGCAGTCGGGCGATCCGGTTGCGGCCCCCCGTCACCTGCGCCTCGCCAGACGCTCCGCCGTCGCGAAGCACCTCGTGCATAGCCCGAACCGCCGGCGGCAAGTCGGCGAAGCGCTCGCCCATCACCCTCTCGTAGAGCGGCGGCGGCAGCGTCCGCTCGGTGGCGGCATGGACGGCGGCGAGAGCGCCCAGGCTCGGCTCGAAATCCTCAAGCGGCAGCAGCCCGCCTG
>DATHBY010000474.1:0-2034 GCA_035295885.1 Allosphingosinicella sp. | reverse complement strand
GTCGGCGAGGCGGGCGGATCCATCTCCGCTGAGCACGGCATCGGCCGCTCCAAGCTCGCCGAGTTCGAGCGCACGGCCGGGCCGGCGCGGCTGGCGGCGCTGCGGGCGGTCAAGGGCGCGCTCGACCCGGCCGGGATCATGAACCCGGGCAAGCTTCTCCCGTCACTCTGAGGGCGGCGGCGCTCGGCCGCTCGCCATCAGCCCCGGAGCGAACCTTGCGAGCAACGCGAGCAGGGTCGGCATCAGCATCGAGTTCCACAGATCGTGGATCGCTTCCCCGTGCTCCCATTCTTCGAACAGGCCGTCGCGGGACATGTCGAGCGCCTCGTTCCCCAGGGCGGCGACGAGCACGACCAGCCAGGGCAGCGGCGAGGCGAGGCTTCGCCGGAGTATTGCGGCGGAGCCGATCTGGAGGAGGATGGCCGCGTAGATGTGGAGGGCGTCGCGCTCGAGCCCGGTCCAGATCGAAATGGCGCTCTTTGCAGGCTCCAGGTCCACGGCGTCCCTCTTGCTGATTCCCTCGTCATCCCGGCTTTCGCCGGAACGACGGCGGAGGCTTATAGGGGCTCCGCGTAGTGGACCAGCGACTTGCTCTCGAAGCGGTCGCCGCCGATGTCGCGACCGCCGAAGAAGGCGGAATACATCTGGTGGGGGGAGTCGTTGCGATAGGTGTTGCGCCCGTAGGACACCTTCCGAAGGTGGATGAAAAATTCCCTGGGAGCGCCGGACCGCGGCCCGATCACGCAGATATTGTCGGTGAACTGGCCGGCTCCGATCATGGCGATCCCCTGGGTTCCGGCATTTGTCGCCGAGATTCGGTTGCCTTTGACGACCACTCCCTGGAACCCGTCGCCGACGATGGCGACGACGAAGCCGCCGCCGCCGGAAAGCTGGTTGTTGCGAATCTGCAGGCCCCGGACCGTCTCGGGGCGGTCTGCTACGGTGCGGATGGCGCCGCCTTCGGCGCCGCCGATCAGCGACTTGATGTTGGGATTGTTCTCAATTCGGATATCGGTGCTGTTGTTGGCGATGATGATCCCGCTGTTCTTCGCTTCGATGTCCATGCCGGTGATCGTGATGCCCTCATTCGCGCTGGTGACGTAGATCCCGACCTGGACGTCGCGGATCCGGCCGTTGGAAATACGGATGTTGCGGTTGGGGTAAGTGTGCAGATCCGGCTCGAGGCAGATCGCCCCCTGGGGATTGGTGCCGCTGACGTTCGCGATGTCGACGTTCCTGATCTCGCCGTTGCGGCCGTTGACGACCGAGATTCCGTTGCGCCGGCAGTTGCGCACCTTGACTCCGTCGATGAGGAAATTCTCGCAATATTGGGCCGCCCCGGACAGGACGTAGGAGCCGACATAGATGCCGTCGCCCCAGCAATTGGCGACCTCGACCCCGACGATCTGCCAGTCGTGCGAATCCCACGCGGAGATGCCCATGCCCCACTCGCCGCCGGTGCCGCGATGCTCCATCCGCTCGCCGGTGATCCGGCCGGGGCCGACGATCTTCCAGCCCGAGGTCTTGAAGGCCTGGACGACCGAGCTGCGGCCAAGCGGGCTCGGAAGCGCGCGCAGCTCCGCGCCGTTGAGCTCGAGGGTCTGGCCCGACTTGAGGCGAAGCCCGCCGAACTCCGGACGGGTCGGGCGGTAATTGGGGTCGACCCGGTAGACCGCGCCGCTGCGCAGGCGGACGATCGCGCCGGCCGGAGCGAGGTCGAGGCAGAGCTGGAGCGCCGCCGTATCGTCGGTGCGGCCGTCGCCGCGGGCGCCGAAATCCTCCGGACTCACGACCCGCGGGGGGACCGCGCCGAAGCAGGCGCCGGCCCAGCAGACCGGTGCCGACATTCCGGCGAGCAACAGGTGGCGTCGAGTGATCATCGGGGGGGGCCTAGCTCCTGCTCGCTGAATGGCCGGTGAGCGCCCTCGGCCGAAGCCTCGTTACCCCGGAACTCCGGCATCGTAGCCGACCCTTCGGCGGCGATGCCGGTGCGCAGGAAGACCTTGGCCACCGTCATCACCAGGATCTTGAGGT
>DATHBY010000473.1:0-7700 GCA_035295885.1 Allosphingosinicella sp. | reverse complement strand
CGTCATTGTAGAGGTGCGGCGTAATCCGCATCCATTCGCCGCGCAGGCTGACGTGGACGTCGGCGGCGGCGAGGCTTTCCTCGATCCGCTCCGGCAGGCCGCCGGGGAAGCGTACCGACAGGAAGTGCGGCGCCCTTCCCTCCTGCCCGGCCACCTCCCGCTCCTGAAGCCGCGCGCCGATGCTTGCAGTCATCGCACCCAGGGTCTCGGCGATGTTCCCGACTCCCCAGTCGAGCAGCTGACCGATCGCCGTCGCCGCCACGGGCAGCAGGGCGAAATTGGCGCGTTCGCCCATGTCGAAGCGCCTCGCGCCCGGCGCGAAGCCCTCCTCGTAATCGCAGAGGCCGCGGAAATCGCCGGCGTTGCGGCGCACGATCCAGGCTTCCTCGAGCGGCCGCCCCTGCTGGTGGCGCGGGGCCACGTAGAGGAAGCCGAGGCTGTAGGGGCCCATCAGCCATTTGTAGGAGGTGGCGACGAGATAATCGGGGTCGACCGCGGCGAGATCGAGCGGCAGTGCGCCGGTGGACTGGGTGGTGTCGAGCACCAGTGCGGCGCCGACCGACCGGCAGCGCCGCCCAAGCGCCTCGACGTCGATCATCGTCCCGCACACCCAATGGGTATGCGGAGCGACGACCAGAGCGGTGCCGCCGTCGATCGCTTCGAGGATCGCGGCCGTCCAGCTTCCCCTATCCGGCCGAGCCACCGTCACCACCCGAGCCTCCGAGCGCTGGGCCAGCGCCCGCGAGGCGAGGATCCCGGACGGAAAATCCTCCGCGAGGGTGACGATCCTCTGCCCGGCGGCGACCGGCACGTTGGCCATCACCGTCGCCATGGCGTAGCTGACCGAAGGGACGATCGCGACGTCGTCGGCCGCCGCTCCGATCAGCCGGGCGAACAGCCCGCGAACCGCTTCCGATTCGTCGAAGAAATGCTCCGCCCTGACGTTCCAGGGATGCGCCTTGCGCTCCAGCCCGAGCCGCCCCGCCTCGATCGCCGCCCGGCTGAGCGGCGACATCTTGGCGCAGTCGAGATAGGCCGTCCCCTCCGGGATATCGAAGAGGGGGCGCTGGCACGGGATGAGCGCCATCAGGCCTTGGCTTTGCCCTTCGCATCCTCGGGCGCGGGAGCGGCGCAGGTCGGGCCGGTCCGCCGGCCGCTGATCTTGCTGTTCATCACGAAATCGCCGTCGCCCGGAAGGAACGAGGTCGAGGTCGCCTGGCCCTCGAAGCTGTCGCCGGTATAGGTCCCCTGGACCGCGACCATGACCTTGCCGTCCAGCGCGTCGCGCTCGCACTCGAGCGACAGGTTGATTCGAGCGCCGCTGATATAGCGGTCCTTATAGTCGCACTCGTAGCCGACGCCCGCGAACATCTCCGCCGGCGGCTTGTCCTCCTTGCCCTTCTCAATGCAGGCGGGCGCAGTCGTCTTGTCGCCCGCCGCGGCCTTGAGCGCCGGAGTCGCCTTGTCGGTCGAGCGGAAGCTCGCGACCTCGGAATTGATTTCCCACTGACCGGCCTGCATCGCGTCGGCGGCCTCGGCCGCCTTCTTCTCCTCGCCTCCCCCCGAGCAGGCGGCGGCGGCCACGCACAAAGGTATGATGATCAGTGCACGCATCTCCCCATCTCCCCCTTTTGTTGCGGCTCGAAGCTAGCGCTCCTGCGCGCCAATAGCCATATGGAAGCGATGGGAATTGCGATCAGGACCGGCCTCGAGGAGCCGGAGACGGGGCAGGCTTTCGTCCCGCACCGGCCGAAGCGGCCGGAAAAGGCCGAGGGCGGCAGGAAGCTCAGGATCGTCTCCGACTACGAGCCGTCGGGAGACCAGCCGGCGGCGATCGCCGAGCTGGTCGAAAGCGCCCGCCAGGACGAGCAGACCCAGGTGCTGCTCGGAGTGACCGGCTCGGGCAAGACCTTCACCATGGCCAAGGTGATCGAGGCGCTGCAGCGCCCGGCGCTCGTCCTCGCCCCGAACAAGATCCTCGCCGCCCAGCTCTACGGCGAGTTCAAGAGCTTCTTCCCGGACAATGCGGTCGAATATTTCGTCAGCTATTACGATTATTACCAGCCCGAGGCCTACGTGCCCCGCTCCGACACCTACATCGAGAAGGAAAGCTCGGTGAACGAGGCGATCGACCGAATGCGCCACTCGGCGACCCGGGCGCTGCTCGAGCGGGACGACGTCATCATCGTCGCCTCCGTCTCCTGCCTCTACGGGATCGGATCGGTCGAGACCTATTCGGCCATGACTTTCTCGCTGAAGAAAGGCGACACAGTCGACCAGCGCGAGATCGTCAGGAAGCTCGTCGCCCTCCAGTACAAGCGCAACGACCAGGCCTTCGCCCGCGGCAATTTCCGGGTGCGCGGCGACAGCCTCGAAATCTTCCCGTCCCATTATGAGGACATGGCCTGGCGGATCGCCTTTTTCGGCGACGAGATCGAGGAGATCGTCGAGTTCGATCCGCTGACCGGCAAGAAGATCGCCGCGCTCGATTACGTCAAGGTCTACGCCAACAGCCATTATGTCACCCCCGGCCCCACGCTCAAGCAGGCGATGGAGGCGATCAGGCACGAGCTTTCCGAGCGCCTCAAGGAGCTGGTCGCGGAGGGCAAATTGCTCGAGGCGCAAAGGCTGGAGCAGCGCACCAACTTCGATCTGGAGATGATCGCCGCCACCGGCTCGTGCGCCGGAATCGAGAATTACAGCCGATTCCTCACCGGCCGCCTGCCGGGCGAGCCGCCGCCCACCCTGTTCGAATATCTGCCCGAGAACGCCCTCCTCTTCGTCGACGAGAGCCACCAGACGGTGCCTCAGATCGGAGCGATGGCGCGCGGCGACCACCGGCGGAAGATCACTCTCGCCGAATACGGCTTCCGACTGCCCTCCTGCATCGACAACCGGCCGCTTCGCTTCAACGAATGGGACGCGATGAGGCCTCAGACCGTCGCCGTCTCGGCCACGCCCGGCCCCTGGGAGCTCGAGCAGACCGGAGGGGTCTTCGCCGAGCAGGTCATCCGCCCCACCGGCCTCATCGACCCGCCCGTCGAGATCAAGCCCGTGGAAGACCAGGTCGACGACCTTATCAACGAAGCCCGGATCACGGCCCGCAACGGCTACCGAACCCTGGTCACCACGCTCACCAAGCGGATGGCCGAGGACCTCACCGAGTTCATGCACGAGGCGGGGCTCAAGGTCCGCTACATGCACTCCGACGTCGAGACTCTGGAGCGGATCGAGCTGATCCGCGACCTGAGGCTCGGGGTCTACGACGTCCTCGTCGGGATCAACCTACTCCGCGAGGGGCTCGACATCCCGGAATGCGGCCTCGTCGCAATCCTCGACGCGGACAAGGAAGGCTTCCTTCGCTCGGAAACCTCGCTCATCCAGACGATCGGCCGGGCCGCCCGCAACGTCGAGGGCCGGGTCATCCTCTACGCCGACCGGATCACCGGCTCGATGGAACGGGCGCTGCGCGAGACCGACCGCCGCCGCCAGAAGCAGCTAGAATATAACGAGGCGCACGGGATCACTCCGACGACGATCAAACGCAACATCCAGGACATCCTCAGCCACGTCACCAACCGCGACGCGGTGATGGTGGGCACCGGCGACGAGGACCGCCCCCACCTCGTCGGCCACAATCTCAAGGCCTATATCGCCGACCTCGAGGCACGCATGCGCAAGGCCGCCGGCGACCTCGAGTTCGAGGAAGCCGGCCGCCTCCGCGACGAGATCCGCCGCCTCGAGGCCGACGAGCTCGGAATCCCCGACCACGAGAAAAAGGCGCCCCTGCTGGGGCACTCGACCGAAGGCAAGCCCGGCACGAGGAAGACCCGCTACGGCAAGCAGCAGGCGATGAGGATGGGGAAGAAGATGGGCGGGCGGCGGTAGCTGCACGCCCGCCATGCTGAACTGGATTCAGCATCCACTTGCCTCCTCCCGAGCGGCACAAGCTGGCCCCTGAAACAGTCCGCGATGTCTTTGCGCCCTGACGCGAGTGAAACACCCCGTCCGCCAACGGACGCCTCGCTGTTGTAGCCACCCACTTGTGCAGCAGCCGGCGATTCAATCCGAATTTTGGAACCGGTACGAATCGTGGTGAAGGAACCGCCATGATCCGCAGCTTCGCTGATGACGAAACGGAGAAAATTTGGAACGGCGAGGTCAGCCGAAAACTGCCGAACGACATCCAAGACCGCGCGCTTGTGCGGCTCAGGATGCTCCACCAGGCCGAGGCCCTCGACGACCTCCGCAACCCGCCCGGCAATCGGCTGCACGCGCTTAAGAAAGAGCGCGAGGGTCAGCACAGCATTTCAATTAACATGAAATGGCGTAAATGCTTTGTCTGGGGCGATGGAGGCGCCGACGGTGTCGAGATCACGGACTATCACTAACCCCGGTTGGCTGCATAATCCGCATGCCGGCGAGATGCTGGCCAGCGAGTTCATGGAGCCGCTGGGCCTGGACCCGGCGGCACTGGCAGCCGCGATCGACGCGAGCGCCGGGCATCTGGAGGCGGTGATCGCAGGAGCGCGACCGATGGACGCAGAGCTGGACCTTCGCCTGGCCCGGTATTTCGGAATGTCCGAAGGCTTCTTTCTCCGCTTGCAGACCAGTTACGAACTGCTTGAAGCAAAGCGCGCCTTGAATGGCGAGCTGGATCGAATCGTCCCGCGCGCCGCCTGATCCCGCCCGTCATTCCGGCGAAAGCCGGAATCCATGGACCCGTCGCCTGGCCTTGCGGCCCTCACCCCCTCGCCGGCAGCACCTTCGGGTTCTTCAGCAGCCCGGCCGAGAACAGCGCCGCCAGCAGGCCGATCGGGAAGATCTCGGTGAACGTGAGCGGGATACGGATCAGCGGATTGGGATAGCTCGCCCTCATCCATTCATAGTCCGCCATCTCCCGGGCCACCTCCGCCGGGCTCTTGCCCTGGGTCCGCAGGTCGCTCGCTATTCCGGCCAGATAATCGTCCATGAAGCGATAGCCGGTCGCGGCCAGATAGGCCTCCCAGACGATTATGTAGGCGAGGGCCGCGACGGCCGCGATCGCCAGGCCCATCAGGAAGGCGGGCTTGAAGCGGATGATTCCGCCATGCTCGACGTCGCGATAGCGCTTCACCCCGACGAACATGAAGATCATCGCCAGCATCATGACCAGGAAGCCGAACCACATCGAGGCGAAGAAGCTGTCCCGGTCCGCGGCCAGGATCCCGGTGAGCATCACCGAAATGATGACCAGCCCGGCCAGCGTTCCGTAGGTGAGGGCGTATTTCATGACTGGCGACTCCCGTTCGGGTGATGGGCCGGCATAAAGCGGACGAAGGCCGCGCGGATATCGCCCGAACGGGTGATTTGACGGTATTCGCCTCAAGGAATGAGCTCAAGCCACCGCGCCTTCTCGATCGCCTGCACCCGATTCTGGACCTCCAGCTTATCGTAGAGCCGGGCGACGTGGGTCTTCACCGTATTGGGCGATATGCCGAGCGTCCGTGCCAGCTCCTTGTTCGATTGCCCCGACGCGAGCAGCTCCAATATCTCGAATTCGCGTGCGGTGAGGCCGATCGAGCGGATCGCGGCCTCGTTACGGGCGAAGCCGGACGCGGCCGGCCGCGGGGTCAGCCGGAACCCCGCCCACAGGCCGAGCGCGACGAAGCCGGCGGCGACGACGGCGACGTATATCTCGGTGGAGAAGGCGCGCATCACGTAGCGATGCTCGAGCCACTGGAGCGCGGCCACGGCCAGCGCCAGCGCCAGGGCATAGAGAATGACGGTTCTCGCCATGACCGGCAGGCTGCCAGAAGCGACCGCACCCGTCATCCCCCGGCTGTCCCGGAACCGCCCCCTTCCGTCATTCCGTCGAAAGCGGTGGCCGAAGACGACCGTGAGGTCATTCATGCACCGCCGCGCGATATTCAGCCGACCGTGTTCAGGGATGCCGGATCAAGTCCGGCATGACGGACTGATGGAGACCTGAAGCGCCCTCCCAGGTTAGGATATCGAATGCGCCTTGGGTCTCGCCTCATCCCACCCTATCTGGGCCTCGCGCCACTTCCCCCGCCGCGGGGAAAGTTTTCCAGTCCATAGGAAGCCGAACTTTATGAAGCTTATGAAACTTCCGCCGAGCCTTTCGACGGCACTGGACTGAACGAACCGCCATGGCCGCCCCCGTCCTCGCTTATGAAAATCTCGGCCTGATCCAGGGCTCCGGCTGGCTGTTCCGAGGGCTGGACCTGTTCGTCGGCGCCCGCGACCGGCTGGCTCTGATCGGCCGCAACGGCGCGGGCAAGACCACCCTCCTCAAATGCCTTGCCGGACTGATCGAGACGGACGAGGGGCGGCGGACGATCCAGCCCGGCACCAGGGTGGTCCTGCTCGAGCAGGACCCGAGCGTCGATCACTTCGCCTCGCTTCGCGAGTTCGCCTTGCACGGTCCCGATGCCCCCGCCCCCCACGAGGTGGACGCCGTCGCCGACCAGCTCGGAATCGACCTCGACCGCCCCGCCGCTACCGCCTCGGGAGGCGAACGGCGCCGAGCCGCCATCGCCCGGGCGCTGGCCCAGGATCCGGACGTGCTCCTGCTCGATGAGCCGACCAACCATCTCGATCTCGGCGCCATCCAGTGGCTCGAGGACTGGCTCTCCCGCTACACCGGCGCCTTCATCGCCATCAGCCACGACCGCACCTTCCTCAAGCGCCTCACCCGCTCGTCCCTGTGGCTGGACCGGGGCGCGCTTCGCCGCGCCGAGATCGGCTTCGGCGGCTTCGACGCCTGGACCGAGCAGGTCTATGCCGAGGAAGCGCGGACGGCGGAAAAGCTCGACGCGAAGCTCAAGCTCGAGCTCCACTGGCTGCAGCGCGGGGTGACCGCGCGACGCAAGCGCAACCAGGGGCGGCTCGCCAAGCTCGGCGAGATGCGGGCCGCGCGCGCCGCGATGCTCGGCCCTGCCGGAGCGGCGAAGCTCGGGCTCGAGAGTGACGACGTGAAGACGAAGATGGTGATCGACGCCGACAAGGTGACGAAGCGCTTCGGCGACCGGGTCATCGTCCGCGACTTCAGCCTTCGCATCCAGCGCGGCGACCGGATCGGAGTCGTCGGAGCCAACGGCACCGGCAAGACCACCCTCCTCAGGCTGCTCACCGGCGAGATCGAGCCGGACGAGGGCAGGATCGTCCGGGCCAAGACCCTCCAGGGCATCATGATCGACCAGCAGCGCCGGCTGCTCGATTCCGACAGGAGCGTCCGCGACATCCTCGCCGACGGCGGCGACTGGATCGAGGTCAGGGGCCACAAGAAGCACGTCCAGGGCTATCTGAAGGAATTCCTGTTCGAGCCGAACCTGGTCGACGCCAGGATCGGAACCCTCTCCGGCGGCGAGCGCTCCCGCCTCCTGCTCGCCCGCGAATTCGCCCGCCGCTCCAACCTGCTCGTCCTCGACGAGCCGACCAACGACCTCGACCTCGAGACTCTCGACCTGCTGCAGGAGGTGATCGCCGATTATGACGGCACGGTCCTCATCGTCAGCCACGACCGCGACTTCCTCGACCGCACCGTCACCATCACCCTGGGCCTCGACGGCTCCGGCAAGGTCGACATCGTCGCCGGCGGCTACGAGGATTGGGAGCGGAGGCGGAGGCAGCCGGCGCCGCCGGCGGCACGGGCCTCGGCCGTGCCAAAGCGGGCCGCGGCCGTCCCCAAGCTCCAG
>DATHBY010000472.1:0-2889 GCA_035295885.1 Allosphingosinicella sp. | reverse complement strand
GATGACACAGAGACGCGCCCCGTCTACACGCCGCGCATGGCCGACCCGCGCATCATCGACATCGAGCTCGACGAGCGAACGATCATCCGCCGGAGCGAGGATATCGAGCGCGAGCGGCAGGTCGCGATCTTCGACCTGCTCGAATCGAACAGCTTCCGGCCGGCCGGCCACGAGGGGCCCTTCCGGATCGTGCTCAGGATCGAGGACAACAGCCTCGCCATCGACCTCAGGAACGAGGCCGGCGAGCCGCTCGACACCATCCGCCTCGGCCTCACCCGGTTCAAGCGGCCGGTCAGGGACTATTTCGCCATCTGCGAGACCTATTTCAAAACCGTCCGCTCCGATTCGCCCAAGGGGCTGGAGACGATCGACATGGCCCGCAGGGGCATGCACAACGAAGCGGCCGAGCTTCTCCGCGAGTGCCTCGCCGGCAAGATCGAGATGGACTTCGACACCGCCCGGCGCCTGTTCACCCTGATCTGCGTGCTCCACATCAAGTGACCGAATCGTCACCCCGGACTTGATCCGGGGTCCACCTTCACCTTTAGGTGGCTCCGCAAGAAGGATGCCGGATCAAGCCCGGCATGACGGGGAAATCGCATGAGCATCATGTCCGACCGCTGGATCCGGGCCCAGGCGCTGGAGCAGGGTATGATCGAGCCGTTCGTCGACGGCCAGAAGCGCGAGGGGACGATCAGCTACGGCCTGTCGAGCTACGGCTACGACGCCCGCGTCTCGGACGAGTTCAAATTGTTCACCAACGTGGACAACGCCATCGTCGATCCCAAGGACTTCAAGGCGAACAGCTTCGTCGACCGCAAGACCGACGTTTGCATCATCCCGCCCAACAGCTTCGCTCTGGCCAGGACGGTCGAATATTTCCGGGTGCCGCGCGACGTGCTCGTCATCTGCCTCGGCAAATCGACCTATGCGCGCTGCGGGATCATCGTCAACGTCACCCCTCTGGAGCCGGGCTGGGAAGGGCACGTCACGCTCGAATTCTCGAACACGACGCCTCTTCCCGCCAAGGTCTACGCCAACGAGGGCGCCTGCCAGTTCCTCTTCCTCCGGGGCAACGAGCCCTGCGAGGTGAGCTATGCGGACCGGGCCGGCAAATATATGGGCCAGCGCGGGGTGACCCTTCCCAGGCTATGAGCGGCTCGGGGCTTCGGCTGCCCCGCCGTTCCAAATTCAGCGCCCGCGCCCGGAGGCGCGGGCGCGGCGGCGCTACTGCTGGCCCTGGTCGTACTTCTTCCACTCCTCGCGGGTGAGGCAGACGCGCTGCTGCTTCATCCGCGAGGAGGTGTTCTCGAACGTCTTGCAGATCTTGCGCTGGCTCTTGCTTCCGGCGCTCTGGGCGGCGGAGGCCTGCTCGTTCTGGCTGCCCTTGGCCGCGAAGGCCGGCGTACCGGCGACCAGCGCAAGCGCGGCGGTCGACGCGAAAATCAGTTTGATGCTCATCCACTTTCTCCTCGTGTCTTCATCCCTGCCCAGACCCTACGCCGCACCCCGAGCCGCGCCCATAGGCCCACGGGTCGTCGGCAGAAGCGTGCGGACCGTTTGTCGAAAAAGCGGCGTTCGGAGGGGGAATCAGGAGGGGGACGTGCCCCAATCGTCATCCTGAACTTGTTTCAGGGTCCAGTTGTCCGCCCGCACCGCGGCTCGACCCTGGAGGCTGAAACAAGTCCAGCGTGACGGGCGACACTATCGTCCCCGGTGGCGGATGTTCGACGGGCGGCCGCGGCGGCCCTGCGGACTCGAGCGCTCCTCGCCGCCGCGCCGTCCGTTGCGGCGGGGACCGCCGCGGGCCCTGGCGGGGGCATAACCGCCGTCCGGAAGCGCGAAGCGAAGGCCGCCGGACACGGGATTCGCCTCGACCAGGCGAAGCTTGAGGCGCTGGCCCGGGCTGAACCGCTCGCCGCTATCCTCTCCGGCCAGGCTCTGGCTCGCCTCGTCGTAGCGGAAATATTCGGTGCCGAGAGTGGAGACCGGGACGAGGCCGTCGCCGCCGAGGCCCTCGACGGTGGCGAAGAAGCCGAACGGCTGAACGCCGGTGATCCGGCAGTCGACGAGGTCGCCCACCCGCTCGGAAAGATAGGCGGCGACATAGCGGTCGAGAGTCTCGCGCTCGGCCTCCATCGCCCGCCGCTCGAGCTGCGAGATGAGCTCGCCGGTCACTTCCATCGCCTCGGCCTCCTGGTCGGTGAGCCCGCCCTCGCCGAGGCCGTAGGCGCGGACGAGCGCGCGGTGGACGACGAGATCGGCATAGCGGCGGATCGGGCTGGTGAAATGGGCGTAGGAGCCGAGCGCGAGGCCGAAATGGCCCTTGTTGTCGGGCGAATAATAGGCCTGGGTCTGGGTGCGCAGGATCTGTTCCATCACCTGCGGCCGGAAATCGGCCTCGCCGATCCGCTCGATGATCCGGTTGAACGTCGCGGGCTGGATGACCTGGCCCAGCGCGAACTCGACGTCGAAGGTCTTGAGGTAATCCTTGAGCGCGACCAGCTTCTCGCGGCCCGGCGGCTCGTGGTCGCGGTACATGACCGGGGCCTTCTTCGACTCCAGCGCCCTGGCCGCCGCGACGTTGGCCGCGATCATATAATCCTCGATCAGCTTGTGGGCGTCGAGCCGCTCGCGCGGTGCCACGGACAGGATGCGCCCCTTCTCGTCGAGCACCACCCGCCGCTCGGGAAGGTCGAGGTCGAGCGGGGCCCGCTTCTCCCGGGCCGCGTAGAGCGCCCGCCAGCAGGCCCAGAGCGGCTTCAGGGTGGATTCGAGGATGTCCGGCGCCACCGCTGGCGGCTCCGCCTCGATGTCGGGCATCGAGCAGGGGGAGGAGAATACCTCCACCACTTCGTTCGTCCCGAGCGCAGTCGAGGGGCGCCGCTC
>DATHBY010000471.1:0-2157 GCA_035295885.1 Allosphingosinicella sp. | reverse complement strand
GGCGCCGATCTCGATCGCCTTGACCGCGTTGATCGACATGAGGGCTGCGGCGAGCTCGGCGTCGAGCCTGGCGTAGACGGGAGCGCCCCAGCCTGCGGGCACCCCCGTCGCCACGCATTCGATCAGGGCGCCGAGCGAGCTTCCCGCGGAACGCGCCTCGTCGAGCAGCGACTCCCATCGCGACTCGTCGGCCGACTCGCCGATCCGGACGATCCGGGCGGCAATCGACACCTCGGGGATGACGAGCCGAGCCACCGCCCCCGCGGCTACCCGCGCGGCCGTCTCCCGGGCCGAGGCGCGGCCGCCGCCGCGAGGATCGCGCAGGCCGTATTTCGCCTGGTAGGCGGCGTCGGCATGGCCGGCGCGAGGCGGCATGTTCGCATAATCTCGGGAGCGCGCGTCGACATTGTCGATGACGAGGCTGATGGGGGTGCCGGTGGTGCGACCTTCGAAAGTGCCGGAGAGGATTCGGACCCGGTCCGGCTCCCGGCGGGGCGAGGTGTTCGGCGACAGGCCCGGCCGGCGCCTGTCGAGCCAGGGCTGGATGTCCGCTTCGCGGAGGGCGAGGCCCGGAGGGCAGCCGTCGATCACAGCGCCGATGGCGGGTCCGTGGCTCTCGCCCCAGGTGGTGAAGCGCAAGACATGGCCGAAGCTGTTGAGGCTCATCGCGCTTCGCCCAGGGCTTCGAAAGCCGGCGCATAGGCTGCCGAGCCCGCGGCCGCCGCGGCGGGATCCGGTCGAAGCCACAGCGCCATGAAATGCGGCCCCGAATAAGGGGAGGCGAAGGGCGCCGCCGCCTCCGCCGAAAAGCCGAAGCGGGTGTAATAATCGGGATCGCCGAGCACGAAGATCAGCTCCTCGCCCAGAGTCCTCGCGATCGCCAGAGCGGATCGAATCAGCTCCGAGCCGACCCCGCTCCCCTGGGCTCCGGGCAGGACGGCCACCGGCGCGAGCCCCAGCGCACGGAACGCCCGCCCGTCGCCGGACACGCTCATCCGGCTGAGCATGACGTGGCCGACGATCTCGCCGCCCTGCTCCGCGACCAGCGAGATCTCCGAATCGAAGTCCTTGTGCAGCCGGTTCACGAGATCGGCCTCGGCGGAGGTCGGGAAGGCCGCGAGATGGACCGCCCGGACCCCCTCGGCGTCTTCGCCGGTCTCCGGCCTGATCGCGGCCGTCACGTCGTCGCGATGTCCGGGGCGTCCTCCGCCTTCATTCCGACGACGTTGTAGCCGGCGTCGACGTGGTGGATTTCGCCCGTGACCCCCGAGGCGAGGCCGGAGAGGAGGTAGAGGCCGGCGCCGCCGACATCCTCGATGGTCACGTTGCGCCTGAGCGGAGCGTTATATTCGTTCCATTTGAGGATGTAGCGGAAGTCGCCGATGCCGCTCGCCGCCAGGGTCTTGATCGGGCCGGCGGAGATGGCGTTGACCCGGATATTCTGCGGGCCGAGGTCCATGGCGAGATATTTGACGCTGGTCTCGAGCGCGGCCTTGGCGACACCCATGACGTTGTAATGGGGGATGACCTTCTCGGCACCGTAGTAGGTCAGAGTGAGGAGCGCTCCGCCGTTCGGCATCATCTCGCGGGCGCGGCGGGCGACGGCGGTGAAGCTGTAGGCGGAGATGTTCATCGACATCAGGAAATTGTCGAGGCTGGTGTCGACATATTTGCCTCGAAGCTCGTTCTTGTCGGAAAAGCCGATGGCGTGGACGACGAAGTCGATCGTTTCCCAGCGCGCCTTCAATTGCTCGAACAGGCGATCGAGATCGGCCATGTCGGCGACGTCGCATTCGATCAGGAAATCGGAGCCGACCGAGGCTGCGAGCGGGCCCACCCGCTTCTGCAGAGCCTCGCCCTGATAGGAGAAAGCGAGCTCCGCGCCGGCTTCCGCCAGTCTTTTCGAAATACCCCAGGCCAGCGACTTGTCGTTGGCGAGGCCCATGATCAGGCCCCGCTTTCCGCTCATCAATCCGGTCATCCGATGCTTTTCCTGTGATGCGGCTCTTCGCCCTCCTTTAGGGCTTCTTCGGGTACCTCCGCCAGCGCCGCGTTCAGTTCCGCGCCGATCACCACGCCGAGACCGACGATGAAGAAGAAGGTGAGGCCGATAATCACCCCGGCGAGGCTCCCGTAGGTGAGGTCGTAGCCGCCCAG
>DATHBY010000470.1:0-1962 GCA_035295885.1 Allosphingosinicella sp. | reverse complement strand
GCGAAGAGCGCCCTCTTCCTCGATCCGGCGACCCTCCGCTCCACCCAGGCCAAGGCGGCGCTGGCGGGCGCCGACATCCAGGGGGCCGTCCAGAAGGCGGCGGAGGCGCAATACGGGCCGATGGGCGCGCGCCTGCTGTCGGACACGGCCTGGCTCAGGGTGCTCGACTCGATCGAGGACGATCCGTCCATCCTCACCCGCACTGCGACGATCTGGCTTCCCGCCGCCAGCCCGATCGACGTCGCCCGCAAAGGCGACGGCGATCCCAGGGCGGAGCAGATGAACGAGCAGCTCGACGCCCGGGGCGCGGTTCGGACCCGATTCAACAGCGACTTCCTCACCATGGGCGATGCCACCGATCCGGCCGCGGTCGGAGTCTGGGCCGCGTTCAAGGGATCGCTTCTGACCATGCTGGTGACCCTGGCGCTCGCCTTTCCGGTCGGAGTCCTCTCGGCGGTCTATCTCGAGGAATATGCGCCTAGGAACCGGTGGACCGACCTCATCGAGGTGTCGATCAACAATCTCGCCGCCGTGCCGTCGATCATCTTCGGGCTGCTCGGCCTCGCCGTCTTCCTCAACACGATGCATCTGCCCCGCTCGGCACCGCTCGTCGGCGGCCTTACGCTCGCGCTGATGACCATGCCGGTGATCGTCATCGCCGGCCGCAACGCCATCAAGTCGGTGCCCCCCTCCATACGCGACGCCGCCCTCGGCGTCGGGGCCAGCCGGGTCCAGGTCGTCTACCACCACGTCCTGCCGCTCGCTCTGCCGGGGATCCTGACCGGCACGATCATCGGCATGGCCCGGGCGCTGGGCGAGACGGCGCCGCTGCTGATGATCGGAATGCGGGCCTTCATCACGACACCGCCCGGCGGGTTCACCGAGCCGGCCACCGTTCTGCCGGTGCAGATCTTCCTCTGGTCGGACGAGGTCAGCCGCGGCTTCGTCGAGAAGACCTCGGCGGCGATCATCGTCCTGCTGGTCTTCCTGCTGGCGATGAACGGTGTCGCCATCTATCTGCGGAACAGGTTCGAGAGGCGCTGGTGACCTTGATGGTTGACGTGAACGAAAGTGTGGAAACCTCCGCCGCGGGACCCGGGCCGGCGCCGGCCGTCGCCGGCGGCCGGCCGAAGATGCGGGCGAGCGGGGTCAGCGTCTGGTACGGCGACAAACGCGCCATCGACAATGTCTCGATCGACGTCGGCCGGGAGCATGTCACCGCCTTCATCGGCCCGTCCGGCTGCGGCAAGTCGACCTTCCTGCGCACCCTGAACCGGATGAACGACACCATCCCGAACGCCCGGGTCACGGGCCGGATCGAGCTCGACGGCGCCGACGTCTACGACAGCGGCATGGACGTCGTTCAGCTTCGCGCCCGGGTCGGAATGGTCTTCCAGAAGCCCAACCCCTTCCCCAAGTCGATCTACGAGAACGTCGCCTACGGCCCCCGGATCCACGGGCTGGCGGCCGGGCGGCAGGAGCTCGATACGATCGTCGAGCAGTCGCTGAAGCGGGCCGGGCTGTGGGAGGAGGTGAAGGACCGGCTCGCCGAAAGCGGAACCGCCCTGTCCGGCGGCCAGCAGCAGCGGCTCTGCATCGCCCGGGCCATCGCCGTCGACCCGGAGGTGATCCTGATGGACGAGCCCTGCTCGGCGCTCGATCCGATCGCCACCGCCAAGATCGAGGAGCTGATCCACGAGCTTCGCGGCCGCTACGCCATCGTCATCGTCACCCACAACATGCAGCAGGCCGCCCGGGTGTCGCAGCGCACCGCCTTCTTCCACCTGGGCGAACTGATCGAATATGGCGAAACATCCCAGATCTTCACCAATCCGAGGGTCGAGAGAACCAAGGATTACATAACCGGCCGTTACGGCTGAGGAACGGAAAGCATGGCGACCACGGGCCACACCCTCAAGGCGTTCGACGACGACCTCAACCAGCTCCGCGCCAGCATCGCGG
>DATHBY010000469.1:0-5606 GCA_035295885.1 Allosphingosinicella sp. | reverse complement strand
GGCGAAAACACGGGTTCGAGTCCCGTTGGGGTCACCAGGTCTCGAAAGGCTTGCATTTGTTCGGCGACAATAAAGTCTTGCCTGACAATATAGTTTTGAAGCGGACAATTGAGTTTTGACACGGCTGAGCGGCGCCGGCCCCCGAGGCGTGCACTGCTGACGTGCCGATCGCCAGCTTGAGGGCTAGAGGTCCCTCGGGCGGCCGTCAGATGGGAGAATGTCGACCCTCTTCACGAGCGTTTGCTCATCGACGGTGAGCTCAATCCCGAAGAAATCCGGCGCAGTCAGGGCTGCGACAGATCCCGATCAACATCTAGGAGCCGGTCTTCACCGGATCATTCGCCCTTCGGGAGCTCCGGGCCGTCGGCGCCGCCAGGCCTGCCGTGACCGGCTCCACATGAGCTGCCCCTCAGTAAGGGCACGGAAAGCCTCGAGGATGTCGGGTCGGATCGCCAAGTTCCGATTCTTGTTCTTGTAGACGAAGCTTTCGCCCCAGGTGGTGCGGATGGTGCGAGCCACTCGGCTCTGGCTGAGGAACCCGGAAGTGGGGACTTGCGTCAGCATCCATTGAGCTATGGCTTGGGGCGTGGTCATTATCGGTCGTCGCTGCTGGTGCGGCCGAACATCTGGACGACGTTTGAGTCGGCGCGAAAAGCGTCCTTGAGCACAGGCTCGGCGCGCGCGGCCGGCCTGCCGGACAGCGTTCCCGGTTCGAGGTCGGCGATCTCTTCCAAATCCTGCGGCGGGAACGGGAGAGCTTTCACGATGTCCGCCGCGGTCTGGACGCCCTCCTCCATGAGCATTTCGAAGCTTCGGCGGAGCAGATGCGGCTGCTCCTTCTCCATCTTGCCGTCGAGAGGCTCGTTGGTGCGCCAGCCACGCCTGTTGTAGTTGATGAACATGCGCCGGATGCCCTCTTCGTCGAGGATGTCCAGAGTCTTGCACCGCATGATCATCGCACCGACTGAAGCGCCCCACCGCTCCTTAAGCGTCAGGAATCCGTCGAGCGACGGAGCGTAGAGTTCGTCGAGGAACTCGCGGGCGGGAAGAAGGAGGGCAGAAGCGAGTCGGTCGGCCTGCCGCTCGATCATCTTCTAAGCGGCCCGATCGTTGAGGCGGCGCTGCGAGACGCTGGCGTGGAGCACAATGTGGGCGAGCTCATGCAGTGCGTCGAACCGCTGCCTCACCGCGCTCGCCTTGTCGCGCGAGAGCATCACGAAAGGAATGCCGAACCGGTCCGACCATTGAGAGAAGGCGTCAAGCTTCTCCGCGCCAACATGGATGCGAGAGACGAGGATGCCGTTCGCCTCGAGGCGCTCGATCACGTCGGGCATCGGTCCCGGACGGATCTCCCACTGCTCGCGAATGGCTGCGGCTGCCTCTTCTATGAAGTCCTCGCTGAGGATGCCGTCGGCCGGCACGTCAATGTGCGGGACGCTCAGAGGCGGAAGGTCGAAGAAGGAGGTGACGTAATCGACGACCTCCTTCATCCACTCAAGCCTGACGGCGGCGCGATCACGGGCGACCGGGGGTGCCGAGATCCGGCCCCGCCAGAAGACGGGACGAGCGTCCTCGTGGGCTACGGGGCGCAGGAAATAACCGCGCGGCATGTTGGGACGAGTTTCGAGTTGATGGACGATGTCGAGCATGGGGCTCTGGCGCTTCCGTTCTCGTATCGCGAGATCGATTGCACGCTTACGCCAATAAGGCCTGCAAGGTCTGTCGCGCTCAGGCCGCGGGCGCGCCGCGCCTCGGTCAGCCGTGCGCCGACGAACCCTTGAACGCCGATGCTCACTTACCGGCGCCCTTCTCCTCGAGGCCGGCACCGCTGCCGCGCTTCCAAGTGGGCTGCCGTCGTGGCGCGGCATCCTTCGCTGGTGCGGGATAGGCGGTGACGACTTCTTCAATGGCGAGCTCGACGGCCCAGGCCTTGCAGTCGCGGGCCGGGAAGCACAGCTGGATCATGCCCAGCATCTGGTCCTGCTCAGTAAAGCTGCGGGCAGGCTAAAAGCTATCTGGCGCAAACAGGGGCTCCTCTCGTAAGAGCCTCCGAGACTCCGCATTTCCCGGGTGGGAATGAGGCGCAGAGCGGCTAGGAGCGTTTAGGGTAGGTGCCACGTTATTATTTCAACGTGTCCTGCGACGGCTACGAGTCCACCGATGTGGTGGGCGAATGCTGTGCGAACGACGTTGCGGCGCTGAGCGGAGCGATGCGGGTGGCGAGCGCCGTCCTGCAAAAGCGGCTTCGCGCCGAGGAGCTGTCGGACGACGGCTGGGTCGAGGTCGAGGACGAGCGGCACCGCCCGGTGCTTCGGCTGCCGCTGCGCGCGGCGGCTTATTGAAGCGGCTGCGGCACTTGATCGGCCGGGCGCATCGGCCCACATCGCATCCATGCTGATCCAGACCGAAACCACGCCCAATCCCTCGACCCTCAAGTTCCTGCCCGGACGCCGGGTGATGGAGGCGGGCACGCGCGATTTCGCCACGCCCGAGGATGCGGAAGCTTCGCCGCTCGCCGAGGCGATCTTCTCGACCGGCGAGGTGGAAGGCGTGTTCTTCGGGCGCGACTTCATCTCCGTCACCGCCGCCCCGGGGGTCGAGTGGCGCGACCTCAAGCCGGAGATATTGAGCGTGCTGCTCGACCATTTCTCCAGCGACGCGCCATTGTTCCGGGCCGCTTCGGCGGCAGGGATCGAGGTGGCGGGGGACGAGGATTATGGCGAGGATCCGGCCGACGCGCCGCTGGTCGCCGAGATACGCGAGCTGATCGAGACGCGGGTGCGGCCCGCGGTCGCTCAGGACGGCGGCGACATCGTCTACCGCGGCTTCCGCAACGGCACCGTCTACCTGGCGCTGCAGGGCGCCTGCTCGGGCTGTCCCTCCTCGACCATGACCCTGAAGCAGGGGATCGAGAGCCTGCTCAAACATTATGTGCCCGAGGTCGAGGCCGTCGAGGCTGTTTGACCGTGGCCGTCATTCCCGCAAAAGCGGGAATCCGGTCGGCATCCGAGTCCGGTACGAGGCTCGTGCGGATTCCCGCTTCCGCGGGAATGACGGATAGGGTTCAATGATCCTCATCATCGAAACGGCCACCGCAGCCTGCTCCGCGGCGCTCGTCGAGGGGGACGAGCTCCTCGACGAGCGCCACGAGCTGGTCGGCCGCGGCCATGCCGAGCGGCTGGTGCCGATGATCGAGGCGCTGCTGGCGGGGCGGCGGCCGGAGGCGGTCCTGGTCGATTGCGGCCCGGGCAGCTTCACCGGAATCCGAGTCGGTCTCGCCGCGGCGCAGGGGCTCAGGATCGGGTGGGGCGTAGCGGTGGCCGGCTATTCGTCGATGGCGGCCGTCGCGGCCGCGGCGGCGGCGGGCGGCGAGATCGCGGTTGCGCTCGACGGCGGACACGGGCAGCTTTTCGTGCAGACTTTTGGCGAGGAAGAGATGCGGCCGCTCGACACGCTCCGCTCACTGCCGCCCCTGGAGGCGGCGGCGGCGATCCGCGCCCGCCGGGTGGCCGGCTCCGGAGCCGCGTCTCTGGTCGCGGCGCGGGGATGGGGCGAAGCGATCGACGCGCTTCCTCGGGCCGCGGACGCTCGGCTTCTGCCCCCGGCCCTGCGCTCGCTTCCGCCCCGCCCGATCTACGGCCGCGGCCCCGATGCGAAGCCGATGCAGTGACCTGCGCGATCGCGATATCGGAGGGCGGGGCCGCGGATCTGGGCGCCGTTATGCGGGTGATGGAGGACAGCTTCGACCCCGCTTTCGGCGAGGCCTGGACGAGCCCGCAATGCGCCGGGCTGCTGCCGATGGCGGGCGTGTGGCTTTCGCTGGCGCGGCAGGAGGACTCCGTGATCGGTTTCGCGCTTGGGCGAATCGTCGGAAATGAAGCCGAGTTGCTGTTGCTTGCGGTCCGGCGCTCTTCGCAAGGCAAAGGTGTCGGGCAGATGCTCCTCGACCGCTTTGCCTCGGTTGCGGCCAGTAAAGGGGCCGAACAACTTCATCTCGAAGTGCGCCAAGGAAATCATGCGGTTAGCCTCTACAGCCGAAACGGCTACCGCGAGGTGGGCCGCCGCAGGAATTATTATAACGGACGCGACGGCCAGCTTTTCGACGCCCTCACCCTCGCCAAATACCCGCCGCTGTAAACGCATATTGTATTTGTCTAATTTCTGCTTGTAAAACGCACCGAAACGGATCATTCGCAGCTATAGGGGCCATAGTCACAGCAACCCGTGGGTAGAAAGTTTTGCAGGTTAAAGCATGGCTGAGAGCAACGAACTCACTGAAACCCTGATCACCCTGACTGCGGACATCGTCTCCGCGCATGTCAGCAACAACAGCGTGGCGGTCAACGACCTGCCGCAGCTGATCGCGAACGTGCATAACGCGCTGAATGCGCTGGGCGCCAAGCCCGAGGAAGCCCCGGTCCGGCCGGAGCCGGCGGTGTCGGTCCGCTCCTCGATCAAGCCCGACTATATCGTCTGCCTGGAGGACGGTAAGAAGCTGAAGATGCTGAAGCGGCACCTGATGACCCATTACCAGATGACCCCGGACGAATATCGGCAGAAATGGGGCCTGAACGGCGACTATCCGATGGTCGCTCCCAATTATGCAGAGCAGCGCCGGACGCTGGCCAAGAAGATCGGCCTCGGCACCAAGCGCCGCCGGACCGGCCGCGCCGCGAAATAAGTCGAAAGACCGCCGGGGCCTGTGTCCCGGCGGCCTTTACCCCCACGCCGATTCGGCTAAAGCGGGTTCGGCATGACCCGCCGGATCGACATCGAAGCGCTGTGCGCCGAGAAAGGGCTGCGCATCACGGAGCAGCGCCGGATCATCGCCCGCGTTCTCTCCGAAGCCGAAGACCATCCGGACGTCGAGGCGCTTCACGCCCGCGCCTCCGCGATCGACTCCGGCATCTCCATCGCCACCGTCTACCGCACCGTGCGCCTGTTCGAGGAAGCGGGCATTCTCGAGCGCCATGATTTCGGCGACGGCCGCGCCCGCTACGAGGCCGCCGACGCCACCCATCACGACCATCTGATCGACGTCGAGACCGGCAACGTCATCGAATTCGTAGACGAGGAGCTGGAGGCGCTGCAGAGGCGCATAGCCGAGAAGCTCGGATTCCGCCTCGTCGATCACAGGATGGAGCTTTACGGAGTGGCGCTGGGGCGAAAAGAGTAAGGCGCTGTTACCGTCGTTGCGAGGAGCGAAGCGACGAAGCAATCCAGCTTCGGACCCTGCGAGCCGCTGGATTGCTTCGCTTCGCTCGCAATGACGGTCACACCGCGCCGGACCCAACCTAGACGCTTACCCCTTGACGTGGGGCTCCGCAATGGCCGATCCGCACGCATGATCCGCCTCATACTGCGCGTCCTGGCGATGTTCGGCGCGCTCCTCCTGTGCCTGCCGCTCCATTATCTTTGGAAGCTGACCGGCCGATCCTCGCCCTGGCCGCGGCGCTTCCTCGGGTGGGTGGGCCGGATCGCTGGCATGCGGGTGCGGATCGTCGGGGCGCCGATCGAGCGGGACGTGCTGTTCGTCGCCAATCATCTGAGCTGGCTCGACATCCTCGTCCTCGCCGGCGCGAGCGGGACCGCGTTCGTCTCCAAGG
>DATHBY010000468.1:0-4683 GCA_035295885.1 Allosphingosinicella sp. | reverse complement strand
CCGGTCGAGCGGGCGGCGGCCCCAGTCGGTGAAGCGCGCGCCCTTGTCGAGGCTTTTGCCGACCAGGCTCTCGACGAGGTTCGAATAGCCGACCTGCTCGCCCAGCCCGAGCGCCATCGCGGCGATCTGGGTGTCGAACAGGGGGTGGGGCGTGCTGCCGGTCAGGTTGAAGATGATCTCGATATCCTGCCCGCCGGCGTGGAAGACCTTCAGCACTTCCTGGTTGTTGACCATCAGGTCGAGCAGCGGCGTCATGTCGAGGCCGTCGGCCTTGGGATCGATGGCCGCAGCCTCGTCGACGTCGCCGATCTGGATCAGGCACAGATCCGGCCAATAGGTGTTCTCGCGCATGAACTCGGTGTCGACGGCGACGAAGGGCGACTTTGCCAGGCGCTCGCACAGGGACTTAAGCGAATCGGAATCGGTGATCAGCGGGTGGATCTGCATTGAGTGGGCTCATAGCGGCGGCCTCACCGCTTGACAAAGCGAACCCGCGCCGCGAAGCGCCGCCCATCCAAATTCAACCGAAAATTGAAAGCAGGCGGCCGCAGATGCACGCGTATCGGACCCATCATTGCGGCGAGCTCCGCGCCTCCCATGTCGGGGAGCGGGTGAAGCTTTCGGGCTGGATCCACAGGAAGCGCGACCATGGCGGCGTATTGTTCGTCGACCTGCGCGACCATTACGGCCTCACCCAGATCGTCGCCAAGGCGAACAGCGAGCCCTTGCGGGCGCTCGAGCATCTGCGCGCGGAATCGGTGGTGACGATCGCCGGCGAGGTCGTGTCCCGCGGCGCCGACGCGGCGAACCCGAACCTCCCGACCGGAGAGATCGAGGTTTCCGCCGATGAAGTGACCGTGCAGTCCGCGGCCGAGGAGCTGCCGCTTCCCGTGGCCGGAGAAGCGGATTATCCGGAGGAAATCCGGCTTCGCTACCGCTTCCTCGACCTTCGCCGCGAGCGCCTCCACCGCAACATCGTCCTTCGAAGCCAGGTCATCTCGTCGATCCGCCGCCGCATGGTCGAGGCCGGGTTCACCGAGTTCCAGACTCCGATCCTCACCGCCTCCAGCCCCGAGGGCGCGCGCGACTATCTCGTTCCGAGCCGGGTCCATCCGGGCAAATTCTACGCGCTCCCGCAGGCGCCGCAGATGTTCAAGCAGCTGATCATGGTTGCCGGCTTCGACCGCTACTTCCAGATCGCCCCCTGCTTCCGCGACGAGGACGGACGGGCGGACAGGTCGCCGGGCGAATTCTACCAGCTCGATTTCGAGATGAGCTACGTCACCCAGGAGGATGTGTTCAACGCGATCGAACCGATCCTCGCGGGAGTCTTCGAGGAATTCGCGAACGGCAAGACGGTCACTCCCGCGGGCGAATTCCCACGAATTCCCTACAAGGAAGCGATGCTGAAATACGGCTCCGACAAGCCCGATCTTCGCAACCCGATCCTCATCTCCGACGTGTCGAGCCATTTCCAGGGCTCCGGCTTCGGCCTGTTCGCGCGCATCGTCGAGGGCGGCGGCAGCGTCCGCGCAATCCCGGCGCCGGGCACGTCCGGCCAGAGCCGCAAGTTCTTCGACGACATGAACGACTGGGCCCGCTCCGAAGGCCATGCCGGCCTCGGCTACGTCACCCAGAAGGGCGGGGAGCTCGGCGGCCCGATCGCCAAGAACCACGGCGACGAGGGGATGCGCAGGCTGATCGCCGAGCTCGGCATCGGGCCGGACGACGGCATCTTCTTCGCCGCCGGCAAGGAAGCCCAGGCCGCGAAGCTCGCCGGCGCCGCCCGCACCCGGGTCGCCGAGCAGCTCGGCCTGATCGCCGAGGACGAGTTCCGCTTCTGCTGGATCGTCGACTTCCCGATGTTCGAATATGACGAGGAGGCGAAGAAGGTCGACTTCAGCCACAATCCCTTCTCCATGCCGCAGGGCGAGCTCGACGCGCTCGAGACCAAGGACCCGCTCGACATCCTCGCCTTCCAGTACGACATCGTCTGCAACGGCGTTGAGCTCAGCTCCGGCGCGATCCGCAACCACCGGCCCGACATCATGTACAAGGCGTTCGAGATCGCCGGCTATTCCAAGGCGGACGTCGACTCCAATTTCTCCGGAATGATCAACGCCTTCAAATATGGCGCCCCGCCCCACGGCGGCTCGGCTCCCGGAATCGACCGGATCGTCATGCTTCTCGCCGGCGAGCCGAACATCCGCGAGGTCGTCCTCTTCCCGATGAACCAGCGCGCCGAGGATCTGATGATGGGCGCCCCGGGCGAAGTGACGCCCAAGCAGCTCAGGGAGCTCAACATCCGGCTGGTCGAGCCGGCAGGGGCGGCGAAGAAGGATCCCGCGAAGGCAGTGGCGCCGAAATAAAGTCCTCCCCTGCTTTTGCAGGGGAGGGGGACCAGGCGAAGCCCGGTGGAGGGGCCTTGCCGCGTCCGGAGAACCCCTCCACCATGCTTCGCATGGTCCCCCCCCCCGAGAAATGTCGGGGAGGATTTAGGAGCCCAGATGATCGACCTTTCCGACTACGAAGCCGGCACCCGCTACCGCGGCAATTATTCCGACGACCTCGCCGCGCTTCAGGAGCGGCTGTCGCGGATCCTCGTCGCCCACATCGTCCACGGGCGCCGAAGCCTGATCGTCTGCGAGGGCTGGGACGCGGCGGGTAAGGGCGGGGCGATCCAGAGGCTCACCTCGGGCTGGGACCCGCGCGCCTTCCAGGTCTGGCCGATCAAGGCGCCGACCGAGGAGGAGAAGGCCCGCCACTTCCTCTGGCGCTTCTGGAACAAGCTGCCCGGAACCGGAGAGATCGGGGTTTTCGACCGCAGCTGGTACGGCCGGGTGCTCGTCGAGCGGGTCGAGGGCTTCGCCTCCGAAGGCGAGTGGCGGCGGGCCTATGACGAGATCAACGAGTTCGAGGCGCAGCAGAGCTATGACGGCACCACCATCGTCAAGCTCTTTTTCCACGTCACCCAGGAAACCCAGGACGCTCGGCTGAAGGCCCGGCTCGACCATCCCTGGAAACGCTGGAAAGTGACCGCCGAGGACTTCCGCAACCGCGCCCGCCGCGAAGACTATCTCGCCGCGGCCCGGGACATGTTCGAGTGCACGAACACGCGCTGGGGGCCCTGGACCGTCATCGACGGCAACAACAAGAAGGGGGCCCGGATCGCCGCTCTGACGGCGGTGGCGGAGGCGCTGGAGGCGGCCTGCCCGCCTCGGCCGCCCGAGGCCGACCCGGGGGTCGAGGCGATCGCCCGCGCCGCCTTCGCCGACAAGGATGGTTGAGGTCGATCAGACTCCCTCGGCCCGAGCGGGCGGCGTCATCCCCGCAGCCAGGCGGGAGCGGCCGCGGGACCAGGCCTTTGCGAACCTTACCCGCACGATCCAGAAGATCATCGCCCCGAAGACCGCGAGGGGCGGGATGAAGAGCAGGGGAGAACCCTGGATCGCCTCCGGCATCACCTTCTGCTGACCGAGGAAGAAGGACAAGGCGGCGATCAGCAGGGCGGTGCACATTCGCCACAAATGACGCCCGATCCGCTGGGAACCGCTCAGCCGCCGGCGAAGGATGAAGTTCAGGTCGAGCGCGGCCGCGATCGCCGCAACGACGGCAAACGGATAATGGGCCGCCGCGGGCAGGGAGTCGAGCCGCCCGTTGGCGTTGCCCGCCGCGATGATGCTGAAGACAATGAAGGTCGCCGCGCACGCGGTGGAGACGGCGAGGGACGCATATTCCGAGCTTCGGGCGACACCGTCCCTTCGCCGGGCCGCCAGCCAGGCCGTGGCGACGAGATAGAAGGTGAAGATGCCGATGAGGGCGGTGCCCCGCTCGGGCATCGAGGCGGCGACGAGGGCGCCCGTTCCCGTCATGATCAGCATCGATCCGAAAAAGGCCGTGCCGACCTTCGCATGCAGAGAGCCTCCCTTCCGGACTGCCAGTGCGGCGCCCCCGGCAAGCAGAGCTGTCCCTCCGGCAACCACATGAGCACTCAGGACCAGGCCGCTCATCCTTTTCCTCCCCTGCCGGTTCTTTATCCTGCAAGGGTATTATATGAGTAATACACTGATGGACATGATGCAGAGCGCCAGAAGCATGATCGCAGGTTACAGGGGAGCGCCGGTCGCATGTTGCGCAAGCCACCGGGGAGCCGGCAAGTTCAGTCGCCGGGATAGCGGACGGAGACGATCTCCAGCTCCCGCTCGCCGCCGGGCAGAGTCACCCGGCGCAGATCGCCCACCGCGGCGCCGCGGATGGCTCGGCCGATCGGGGAGGTCCAGCTGATCCGGCCGTTGGCGGCGTCCGTCTCGTCCTCGCCGACCAGCGTCACCGTCCGCAGGTTGTCCTCCTGGTCGGCGAGGACGACGGTGGCGCCGAAAAACACCCTGCCGCGCTCGGGCTGGGCCGAGGCATCGACCACCTTGGCTGCCTTCATCCGCCGCGACAGCCAGCCGAGCCGCCGGTCGATCTCGCGAAGCCTCTTGCGGCCGTAGATGTAGTCGCCATTCTCGGAGCGGTCGCCGTTGCCCGCCGCCCAGCTGATCGTCTCGACCAGCTTGGGCCGCTCGACCGCGAACAGGGCCTCATATTCCTCCCGCAGGCGGCGGTAGCCGTCGGGGGTGATGTAGTTGGGGCGGTCGGTCACGATCTGCCTCCCCATGCGGAACGCATGGGGAGGGGGAC
>DATHBY010000467.1:0-1805 GCA_035295885.1 Allosphingosinicella sp. | reverse complement strand
ACGACGACGTGCTCGAGCTTCAGGATCCGGTGGGGGAAGGCCACGGCCTCGTCTCAGACGACGCGACCATCGCCAGCCGCCAGTCGCTCGCCGCCCTCGCAAGCCTGCGCGAGCGGGCGGAGTCGGTCCCTGCCGACGACTCCGCTCTGGGCGCCGCGGTTCGCGAGATGCTGAAACCCCTCCTCAAGGAGTGGCTGGACCGCAACCTGCCCGACATGGTCGAGGAACTCGTCACCCGCGAGATCGCCCGCATCACGGGGAAGTCGCTCTAGCGTCACCCCAGCGAAAGCTGGGGTCCATGCTGACTCGGCATGGGTGCCAGCCTGCGCTGGCATGACGGAAATGTCTCCGCTAACGCCCGCGCCATGATCGAACTCCCCAAGACCTTCGACCCCGCCGAGATCGAATCCCGCTGGTACGCCCGCTGGGAAAAGGAGGGCCTGTTCCGCCCGGAGCGGCCCGATGCCGAGCCGTTCACCATCGTCATCCCGCCGCCCAACGTCACCGGCTCGCTTCATATCGGCCATGCGCTCGACAACACCCTTCAGGACATCCTCGTCCGCCACGCCCGGCTGCAGGGCAAGGACTCGCTGTGGGTCGTCGGAATGGACCATGCCGGGATCGCGACGCAGATGGTCGTCGAGCGCCGGCTGGAGGAGCGGCAGGACAAGCGCACCAATTACACGCGCGACGAGTTCGTCGAGAAGGTATGGGAGTGGAAGGCCGAGAGCGGCGGCGAGATCACCCGCCAGCTCCGCCGGCTGGGCGCGTCCTGCGACTGGGCCAACGAGCGCTTCACCATGGACCCGGGCTTCTCGGCGGCGGTGCTCAAGGTGTTCGTCCAGCTCTACCGCGAGGGACTGCTCTACCGCGACAAGAGGCTGGTCAACTGGGACCCCAAATTCGGCACCGCAATCTCCGATCTCGAGGTCGAGACCAGGGAGGTGCAGGGCCAGTTCTGGCACCTGCGCTATCCGCTGGAAGACGGTTCGGGCCATATCCTCGTCGCCACCACCCGGCCGGAGACGATGCTCGCGGACATGGCGGTGGCGGTTCATCCGCAGGATGAGCGCTATTCGCAGCTGATCGGGAGCAGGGTGCGCCTGCCCCTCACCGGCCGCCTGGTGCCGATCGTCGCCGACGAGCATGCCGATCCGGAGCTCGGCTCGGGCGCGGTCAAGATCACCCCCGGGCACGACTTCAACGATTTCGAGGTCGGCCGCCGCGCCGGCTTCAAGGCCGCCGAGATGCTCAACTTGCTCAGCGCCGACGCCAAGATCGTCCAGACTCAGGACGGCCTCGTGCCCGGGGAATTGCTGGGCCTCGACCGCTTCGAGGCGAGGAAGCGGGTCGTCGAGATGCTCGAGGCGCAGGGCTTCCTCGACCGGGTCGAGGACCGAAGCATCCAGACCCCCTATGGCGACCGGTCCGGCGTCGTGATCGAGCCGTGGCTGACCGACCAATGGTATGTCGATGCCAAGACCCTCGCGGGGCCCGCGATCGAGGCCGTGCGCTCCGGCAACATCAGGGTGGTGCCGAAGACCTGGGAGAAGACCTGGTTCAACTGGCTCGAGAACATCCAGCCCTGGTGCGTCTCGCGCCAGCTCTGGTGGGGGCACCAGATCCCCGCCTGGTACGACGACGAGGGCAACGTCTTCGTCGCCGAGACGGAGGAGGAGGCTCGGCGGGAGTCGGGCGACCGGCCGCTGCGCCGGGACTCGGACGTGCTCGACACCTGGTTCTCCTCGGCTCTCTGGCCCTTCGCGACGCTCGGCTGGCCCGAGCCCGCCGAACCTATACCCCTC
>DATHBY010000466.1:0-3920 GCA_035295885.1 Allosphingosinicella sp. | reverse complement strand
GCTGTGGGCAGCGCAGTCGGGGGCAGATGCTGCAGGCGGGGCCGATCGGGGTGACGTAGGGCTGGGCCAGGTCCTCGCCGTCGGCATAGAGGATCCTGGGCGCGAACTTGACGTCGCAGCCGAGGCCGACGGCGAGCTGCGAGCTTTCGCGCGGGTCGAGGCGGACGGCCCGGTCGACGGTCCGGGCGATGGTGAAGAAGCGCGCGCCGTCGGGGGTCTCGACGATCTGGGTGGCGACGCGCCCGGGAGTCTGGAAGGCGGCGTGGAGGTTCCAGCGCGGACAGGTGCCGCCGAAGCGCGAGAAGGGGAAGGACTCGCCGGCGAAGCGCTTGGAGACGTTGCCGGCGGCGTCGACCCTCAGCATGAAGAAGGGCACTCCGCGGGCGCCGGTGCGGGACAAGGTGGTCAGGCGGTGCGAGACCTGCTCGACGCTGGCTCCGAAATCGGCGCACAGGCGATCGACGTCGTAACGGCGCTTTTCCGCCGCCGCGAGGAAGGCGGCGTAGGGCATCATGATCGCCCCGGCGGCGTAATTGGCGAGGCTCATCCGGAGCAGCCGCCGGGTCGGCACGTCCGGCGCTCCGGCGGTCTCGACCATCCGGTCCAGCATCGGCCCGAACTCGACGAGCGAAAGCTGGTAGGCGGCGCCGAAGGTCCTGCTCTCGGGCCTCAGCATCGCCGAGAGCATCAGCCGCTTGCGGTGGAAATCGTAGGCCTGGCTGGTCGGCTCGACCAGCTCGGGCGGCACCACCCTCGTATCGATCCCGAACCCCTCCTTGAGCCGCCGCTTCAGCGCCTCGAAGATCCCGGTCGGCTCGCCCAGCGCCCCGGCCAGGGTCTCCGCCGCTTCCTCGATATAGGGAAAATGGTTGCGCTGAGCCTGGATATGGTCGCGAACCCAGGCTTCGGGGGTGACCAGCGATTTCTCGTCCGGAACCGCTCCCGCCGGATGCTGCCGGCGCTCGACCAGGGCCGCGTAGAGCCTCGAGACGGCGTCGGCGACCGACGGAGCGTTGTCGGCGACCTCGAGCAGCTCGTAGCGCGGGATTCCGATGTCGGCGAACATCGGGTCGGCGAAGATCTCGCCGAGCTGGTCGATCCCGGTTCCGTCCGGCCCCTCGGCGGCGAAAGCGCGCAGGTCGACGTCATAGACTTGGGCGAGCCGGAGAAGCACCTGGGCGGTGATCGGCCGCTGGTTGCGCTCGAGATGGTTGAGGTATGAGGGCGAGACTCCGATCTCCCCCGCCATCGCGCTCTGGTTGAGCCCCAGCTCGCGCCTCAGCCGTCTGAGGCGGCCGCCGAGATACAATTTTCGTTCGGGAGCGGCCATGGCAGGAATATTGTCAAAGTTTCACAAAAGTCGCAAGTCAAGTCATGACTGGACGACCCTTTTCGACGCGCCTCGCCGATGCATTCGCGCTTTTATCTGAAAATGTCGTCCACTTCGAGGAACCCCCATGCCCGACTTCAGCAGCCTCGTCCCCGCGCCTGCCGGCCGCTTCGACGGAGTTTCCCGGCCCTATTCGCCCGACGAGGTCCGAAGGCTCCGGGGCTCGGTTCCGATCGAGCATAGCCTCGCCCGTCGCGGAGCCAACGGGCTTTGGGAGCTCCTCCGGCGCGAGGATTACGTCAACGCGCTGGGCGCGGTGACCGGCAACCAGGCGATGCAGATGGTCCGGGCCGGTTTGAAGGCCATCTACCTCTCCGGCTGGCAGGTCGCCGCCGACTCCAACACCGCCGGCACGATGTACCCCGACCAGTCGCTCTATCCGGCCAATGCCGGGCCGGAACTGTGCCGCCGGATCAACCGCACCCTGCAGCGCGCCGACCAGATCGAGCATGCCGAAGGCGGCGCCACCCGCGACTGGCTGGTGCCCATCGTCGCCGATGCGGAAGCCGGCTTCGGCGGCCCCCTGAACTGCTTCGAGATCATGAAGGCCTATATCGAGGCCGGCGCCGCCGCGGTCCATTTCGAGGACCAGCTCGCCTCCGAGAAAAAATGCGGCCATCTCGGCGGCAAGGTGCTGATCCCGACCCAGGCGCATATCCGCAACCTCGTCTCCGCCCGGCTCGCCGCCGACGTCTGCGGGGTGCCGACCCTGGTCGTCGCCCGGACCGACGCCGAGAGCGCGAAGCTGATCACCTCCGACGTCGACGAGCGCGACCGCGAGTGGCTGACCGGAGAGCGCACGCCCGAAGGCTTCTTCCGCCTTCGCGAGGGCACCGGAGTCGACCATTGCATCAAGCGCGGCCTCGCCTTCGCCCGTTATGCCGACCTGCTCTGGTGGGAGACGAGCAATCCCAATCTCGACGACGCCAGGCGGTTCGCCGAGGCGATCCAGGCTGAATTCCCCGGCAAGATGATGGCCTATAATTGCTCGCCGAGCTTCAACTGGGAGGCCAGGCTCGACAAGGAGACGATCGCCAGGTTCCAGAGGGAGCTGGGCGCGATGGGCTACAAGTTCCAGTTCGTCACTTTGGCAGGCTTCCACAGCCTCAACCATTCGATGTTCGAGCTGGCCAGCGGCTATCGCGACCGCGGCATGGCCGCCTATTCCGAGCTCCAGCAGGCCGAATTCGCCTCGGAAAGCTCCGGCTACACCGCCACCCGCCACCAGCGCGAGGTCGGCACCGGCTATTTCGACCTCATCGCCCAGACCGTCTCGGGCGGCGACGCCTCGACCACCGCCCTGGCCGAATCGACCGAGGCCGATCAGTTCATCACCGCCGTCGCGGCGGAATAACCAGCAGGAGACCCGACATGACGAAGCGATTCTGGGTGATCGGGGGGGAATATGAAGGCCCGGACTTCCGGGCGCTGATCCCGGGCACTGAGACGATGGCGGGGCCGTTCGAGGACGAGCGGAGGGCGAAGACCGAATGGACCCGCCTCAGCTGCTGCCCGGAGAAGAGCGGCTGCGCGACCGTGCGCTATTCGATCGCGGCGGAAAGCTTGCACTGACCTGTCCCCTCTCCCAGCGGGGAGAGGGTTAGGGTGAGGGGGTTCGGCGTCTTCACGACAGGCGCCGTGGCCTCTCACCCCAGCCCTCTCCCCGCCGGGGAGAGGGGGCAAAAAGAAAGGCGCGGCGGGGTTCTCCCCTTCCGCGCCTTTCCTTATTCAGCCGCTAAAGGATCAGGCGGTCGCCTGGTTCTCCTGCGCGGGAAGAGCTCCGCGCGCCTGGGCGATGATGCCCTTGAAGGCGTCGCCCTCGTGCATGGCGATGTCGGCCAGGACCTTGCGGTCGAGATCGACTCCGGCGAGCTTGAGGCCGTGCATGAACTGGCCGTAGGTCAGCCCTTCCTGGCGGACGGCGGCGTTGATGCGCTGGATCCACAGGGCGCGGAAGCTGCGCTTCTTCACCTTGCGGTCGCGATAGGCGTATTGGCCGGCCTTCTCGACGGCCTGCTTGGCGATCCGGATCGTGTTCTTGCGGCGGCCGTAATAGCCCTTCGCCTGCTCCAGGATCCGTTTGTGACGAGCCTTGGTCGTCACGCCACGTTTGACTCGTGCCATGTCTCAAATACCTCCTAGTTCAGGCCGTAGGGCGCCCAGAGCTTCACCCGGGCCGTGTCGGCCTTGGCGAGAACTTCGGTGCCGCGGTTCTGGCGGATGTACTTGGCGTTGTGGCTGATCAGGCGGTGGCGCTTGCCGGCGACCCCGTGCTTGACCTTGCCGGTGGCGGTGAGCTTGAAGCGCTTCTTGACGCCGCTCTTGGTCTTGAGCTTGGGCATTTCGTCTCCTGTGGTGCCCGCGAACGGGCGACGTTTCTCACCGGACACGGCAGCCCTTACTGGCCGGCCCGGTGGTTTTTCCAACGATCTGGAAAGGAGGCGCGCCTAGCCGACGAGGGGGCGATTGGCAAGCCTCGCGTCCCGCACGCAGACGCGGACGAGGGTCACCAGGGCACGCGCTGCCCCTG
>DATHBY010000465.1:0-2449 GCA_035295885.1 Allosphingosinicella sp. | reverse complement strand
GAGGCTCAGCTTAGGATCGAGGGCGAGATCTTCATCGGCAAGCGCGGCGAGTCCGTCGCGACCGATCATGCCGGCCGCCGCGGACAGGAGCCCCGCCGCGAGGCGGATCAGGCTCGACTTGCCGGCCCCGTTCGGGCCCGCGACCAGAGCCGCGCCGCCCGGCTCCAGCACCAGGTCGAGGCCCTCGAACAGCCGCCGGCCGCCGCGGTCGCAGGCGACTGCGCGAAGCTCGAGCAGGCTCAACCCGCCGCTTCCTCGATGGCGTGCATGTCGGCGTCGGAGAAGCCGAAATGGTGCCCGGCCTCGTGGACGATGACATGGGTGACGAGAGCCTCCAGGCTCACCCCCGTCTCCGCCCATTCGTCGAGCAGGGCGCGGCGGTAGAGGTGGATCATGGCTGGAAGCTCGCCCGACAGCATCGAGCTCTGCTCGCCGATCGGGCGGCCGGTGTAGAGGCCGGAAAGCTCGAACGGATCCTCGATCCCGAGCTCGGCAAGCACCTCCTCCTCGGCGAAATCGTCGACTCTCAGCACCACCCCTTCGAGATGCCGGCGGAAATGTTCGGGCATGCGGGCGATGGCGGCCTCGGCGAGCCGCTCGATCTCCGCCGCGTCGGGCGCAAAGGTTTGACGCTCGCCGGTCACCTGGGCGACATAGAGGGGAAGCAGGGGGAGAGACAATGACGCTGAGCGACGAGGAGAGGGCGGAGGCGCTCGAGGGGCTGCCGGAATGGCGGTACGACGAGGCGGAGCGGGCGATCCGCCGCGACTTCCGCTTCGCCGATTTCGGCGAGGCCTTCGCCTTCATGGCGCGCTCGGCTCTCGCTGCGGAGAAGGCCGACCATCATCCCGACTGGTCGAACAGCTGGAACAAGGTGGCGGTCGCGCTCAGCACCCACAGTGCCGGGGGAGTCACCGGCAGGGACGTCGCTCTGGCGCGGGCGATGGACGGCTTCGCGGCCCGCTTGCCCTGAACGCGCCCTGTCCTTAGAGGGGCCGCTTCCAAGGCATGCGGAGCGGTGGCCGAGTGGTCGAAGGCGCTCGCCTGGAAAGTGAGTATACGTCAAAAGCGTATCGAGGGTTCGAATCCCTCCCGCTCCGCCACCTTTTCCGTCTCAGGACGAGTCAGACACATTCGGGACCGGATCTTCGCCGCCGGCCACTTCCGTTGGCCGCCGCCGCCGCTTGCCGTCTCGCCAGGCTCAGCCCGACCGCTATCGCGGACCCTCGATCGGAGTGCAAGTGGAGCCTGTTGGATTCGGAATTGCCTTTGCAGCCGCCGAGATGAACTCCGCGCGCGGACGGGGCGCCTTGCCGGTGCGGCTGGACTCGAGGAGCTCGGTCAGGCTCAAGACCAGCTCCTCCGCTCCCGGCCGTCCGTGAAAGTGCTCCAGGCCACGAATCAGCATGGCGGTGAACAAAGCCGCCTCTTCGTCGGTGACGGTCAACGCGATTGCGACGGTTCTCATGTTTTCATTTCCCACGAAATGCACGGCCCCACTGCCGGATAATGCTTATAGCCTGTCGCTCACGGGAGACCAGCAGCCATGATTTCCGCGGCGCAAATAAGCCGCCCACTGAGTCAGGGCGTCTCGACGCGAACCCGCTGGAGGACATCCGCAACGTCCGCCCTGTTCATGCAGTCGTTGCGCGAGGCAGGCTGCTGACATGCGGCGACCGGGCATCCATCCTGGCACGGGCGAGGCGCGAGAGGTAAGGTTTCAGAGTGCCGCTATTGGGCTCGGCTCCGCGAACTTGCGGCGCCGCTCCGAGGCCTCAGCGCTTGCGCAGCCCCAGGCGCCGCGACATTGCGACCAGCGGATAGAGGAAGCCCAGCGCTCGCGGCAGAGGGACGGCGACCCGGTCCAGGGGGTTGACCAGCTGGCGGCGAAGCTCGGCATATTTGAACTTCAGCCCCGGCAGCAAGGCGAATTGCATCAGGTGCAGGGTCCCGGTGCCGAGCAGCTTTTCGTTGGGCTCGGCGGTCATCGTCCGGCCGGCGAGCTTGCGCAGGCCGATGGCGAGGAGCCAGCGGTTGATCCGGTCGGCTCGGAGCTCGGCGGCCAGGGCGGGCGGGACCGGGGTGGCGAAGAGGCGTTCGCACAGCAGCAGGGCCTGGGCCGGAGCCCGGCCGGCGCCCAGCTCCTGGGAGCGGCGATAGAGGCGCTCGATCTCCTCGGGCGAGTGAGCGCCGAGCAGCGCGCCGACGTCGGCGATCCATTTGAGGCGGAACCAGGCGCTGGAGGCGCCGTGGATGCAGAGATAGGCGAAGAGCTCGTCGGATTGCAGAGTGGGGAGAAATTTACCGTTCGACACCTCGACCTGCCGGAGGGGCGAATTCACGCCGACTTCGGGCAGGAGCAGGGGATTGTCGTTGAGCCTGGAATGGAGCTCGACCGTCAGCCTGCCGTCCGGCTTCGCCCACACCGACTCCTTCCAATGCCCGTGCC
>DATHBY010000464.1:0-5837 GCA_035295885.1 Allosphingosinicella sp. | reverse complement strand
ACTCGGTCGACAGGATTTCGGGGGCGACCTGCAGCCGCGGCGTGGGCGCGCAGGCGGACGCGGCGGCCGCCAGGGCCGCGACGCAGCCGGACTTGCGAGGCAGGCGACGCTTTGCGATCATCATCCGCCGTCTAAGGCGATCCGGTTAAAATTGGCTAAGCCACGTTCGAGCGACGGTTGAGGCCCGATTAACCGACCTTTCAGCCATTGCCGCTACCAGCCGGGCTTGAACAGACCGGGCGACGTCACAGGCAGCATGGCCACGCAATTATTCCGGAAAGAAGTGATCGAGGCCGGCCGCGACCGCCTCGCGGGGACGGTCGTCGCCGCAACGCCTCCGCGCGGGCGGCTCTATGTCGCGCTGGTTCTGGCGGTGGCCGCGATCTTCATCGCCTTCCTCGTCTTCGGCCAATATGCGAGCAGGGCGCAGGTGCGCGGCGTGGTCGCCTTCGATTCCGGGATCGCCCGGGTCTATCCGTCCGCCCAGGGAGAGGTGCGCGCCATCCACGTCCGGACCGGCATGCGGGTCGCGGCGGGCGATCCGCTGGTCACGCTCGCTCTCGCCCAGGGCGCGGGCGGAGTCGGCGGCCAGCTTTCCGAAGTCGCCGTGCAGGACGCAGAGCTCGCCCGGCAGGAACAGCTCGCCTCGATGCTGGGCTCAAGCGAGACTCAGGCGCTCCACGCGCAGCGCAGCAATCTCAGCGCCGGAATCGCTTCGCTCGAGCGCCAGCGAACCATCGCCGCGGGCCAGATCGGCCTCGCGGAGGCGGCGGCGCGCCGGGCGGCCCAGCTTGCCCGCGAGGGCGCCGGCACCCAGCGGCAGGTGGAGGACGGGCGCGCGGCCCTGCTGGCGAGGCGAGCCGAGCTCGAAAGCCTCACCGAGCGGCTGATCGCCCAGCGCGACGCGCTCAGCCAGGTCGAGGCCCGAATCGCCCAGCGCGCAATCGAGGCGGACCGCAGCCGGTCCGAGATCGTCGCCCGCCGGGCCGCGCTCGCCGAGCAGGGCGAAGCTCTGAAGCGGACCGATCGGCTGGTGCTGACGGCGCCGGTCGCGGGCGAGGTCGGCGACGTGGCGACCGAGATCGGCCTTCGCGCCAGGCCGGACACGTCTCTCGTCACCATCGTGCCGCAGGGCAGCAGCCTGGAAGTGTGGCTCTATGCCCCGTCCCGCGCCGTCGGCTTCGTCCGTCCGGGCCAGCAGGTTCGGCTCAACTTCGACGCCTTTCCCTACCAGCGCTTCGGAATGGGCCGCGGCACCGTCACCGCCGTCTCGCGAGTCCCGGTCGAGGCGAGCGCCATCGATTCCGACCTCGGCATCAGCGAGCCCGTCTTCCGGATCCGGGTTCGCCTGGACCGGATGCCGCCCCGGGCGGCGCAGGGCCGCTTGCTGAGGCCGGGCATGACTTTGTCGGCCAACCTCGTGCTCGAGCGCCGAAGCTTCTGGGAAATCATCTTCAACCCGGCGGTCATGGCGGCGGCGTCATGAGCATGGAATGGCCCTGGTCGCGGCGGACCCGGCCGATCCTGCAGGCCGAGGCCGCGGAATGCGGGCTGGCCTGCCTTGCGATGGTGGCGAACCGCCACGGCCACAAGGTCGACCTGGTCGGGCTTCGCCACCGCTACCCGACCTCGATCCAGGGCGCGACTCTCGCCCAGATGGTGACGATCGCCGCCGATCTCGGCCTCGCTCCGCGGGCGGTGCGGCTGGACCTTCACGAGCTGGGCAAGCTCAGGCTGCCTGCGATCCTTCACTGGGACCTCAACCATTTCGTCGTGCTTGAGAGCGCCGGCTCCGGCAAGGCCGTGATCCTGGACCCGTCCGCGGGACGGCGGACCGTCTCCACTCGCGAGCTCGACCGTCACTTCACCGGAGTCGCCCTGGAGCTGTCGCCGGCCATCGACTTCGATCCGCTCGAGATTCGCACCCGGGTGCGGCTGCGCGATCTGTGGAGCCGGCTGACCGGCTACGGCGGCGCGCTCTTCCAGCTGCTCGCCTTGTCGCTGGTCCTACAGACCGCGGTTCTGGTCTCGCCTTTGTTCCTTCAGCTGGTCGTGGACGAGGCGGTGGCGCAGGGCGACACCAGCCTTCTCCTCGTCCTCTTCCTCGGCTTCGGCTTCGTCTTCGCCTTGAGCGGAATCACCGCGGCCCTGCGCTCCTGGGTCGTGCTGGTTCTGGGCCAGTCCCTCTCCTATCAGCTTGCCGGCAACGTCGTCCGGCACATGCTCCGGCTTCCGCTCGGCTTCTTCGAGCGGCGCCATATCGGCGACCTGATGTCGCGCCTGAGCTCGGTGCAGCCGATCCAGTCGCTGCTCACCCAGGGTCTGGTGGACGTGGTCATCGATGCCGCCCTGGCGGTTACGACGCTCATCGTCATGGCGCTGATCAGCCCGCTTCTGACGTTGCTCGTCGTCGCAACGACCTTGCTCTACCTCGCAGTCAGCCTGGCCCTCTACCCGGCGCTCCGGCGGCGGACGGAGGAGGAGATACTCGCCCGAGCCAACGAGGAGACCTATCTGCTCGAATCGATCCGTGCGATCCGGGCGGTCAAGCTCCACAGCCACGAGCCGATGCGCGAGAATGGCTGGCGCAACCGCTATGCCGAGGTGGTTTCGGCCGCCTATCGGTCCCGAATCTTCGGAATCCAGCTCGACCTCGCGGAAAGCCTGCTGTTCGGCTTCCAGTTCCTGATCGTCGTCTATGCCGGCGCCCTGGCGGTGCTCGGCCAGCAGATGACCATCGGCCTGCTGCTCGCCTTCCTGGCCTATCGGACCAGCTTCACGGCCAGCGCGGTCGCTCTGGTCGAGCAATTGCAGAGCTGGCGCCTGCTCGGCCTCCATCTGGAGCGATTGTCCGACGTGGTCGCGGAGAAGCGGGAAGAGCTCAGGCTGACTCCGCGCCGGGGCCTTTTGCCGGCCCCCGCCATCCGCGCAGAGGGGCTGAGCTTCGCCTACGGCCCGGCCGAGGCTCCGATCTTCGAGAAGCTGGACTTCGAGATTCCCGCCGGCGCCTTCGTCGCCGTCGTCGGCCCGTCCGGATCGGGCAAGACGACCCTGATGCGGATCCTGCTCGGCCTTCTGCCCCCGTCCTCCGGCCAGATCCTGATCGACAAGGTGCCGCTCGGCCCGGCCACCACCTCCGCCTGGCGCGGCCGGATCGGAGCCGTGATGCAGGACGACCACCTCCTCACCGGAACGCTCGCGGACAATATCGCCTTCTTCGATCCGACGCTCGACCAGGGCAATGTCGAGCAGGCGGCGAGGATGGCCCGGATCCACGAGGACATCGTTCGAATGCCGATGGCCTATCAGAGCCTGATCGGCGACATGGGCTCGGCCCTCTCGTCGGGGCAGCGCCAGCGCATCATGCTGGCGCGGGCGCTCTATCGCGACCCGGACGCCTTGTTCCTCGACGAGGGCACCGCCAATCTCGACGATGAAAATGAGGCGGCGATCGCGCGAATGCTCGCGAGCCTTCCCGTCACTCGAGTCGTCATCGCCCACCGGCCCGCTCTGATCGCGAAGGCGGACCTGGTCTTCCGCCTCGAGGGGGGGAAAATCGTCCGTGTGGAAGAGCGGAACAACGCTCGCGCCGCTTAGGATCGAACGGAAGCGGAGGAAAGTGGCGGAGAGGGAGGCTGTCGAACCCCTGAGGGGAATCAGGGCGAGAGCGGTTCGCCGTCCCTCATTCGCTTTCCATCTGCGTTGTTCGAGGGACGATTCGCCATCCGAACCCCGGTCGAAGACCTGCAAATTGGCAGAGCTGCCCGCCGAGAGGCTGGGACCGGCCCAGCGGGTCGGATAAGCCCGACGCGAAGAGGTGCAGCCACGAATGAGAAGACTGAGCCCTCAATCGATTGAGGATATCGTCGCGCGGATCGACGCCGACGCGCCCGCACCGAAGCCGCGTCGGCCTTACAAGAAGCGCGCACATCGTCCCAAACGGGGACGGCCGAATCTAGCGCCTTGCGAAGTATCCAGAGATCAGCTTGCCATTCCGAAGCGCGCTTTCCTCGGTGCGCGACAGAGGAGAAAGACAATGCGTAATCTCACCACGAACGAGCTGACCGCCGTCTCCGGCGCCGGCAACAAGCCCGCCAGTCACCCGTATCCGCCGGGGCAGCATCCGAGCCTCCGCAACCCCGCGCACTCGCCCGGCGAGAGCTACAAGGGTCCGGCTGACAAGAACTTCGGCCCCAAGTAAGCGGCTCGCAAATCGACTACAAAAGGGGCGGCTTCGGTCGCCCCTTTTTTCGCCTCGCGCAATTCAAACTGAGACACTACCGAAACGCGATGGGACTGCGGCCAGGGGCTCCGTCGCCGCTTCTTCGAGAGACTACAGGCTCGATCTTTTCCTAAAGTGCTGGCGGCGGTAACCACTTGCTTACCCGAGGGCGGTAGGCAACCGGCATGCGGATAGCCTCAGAAATATGCCTAGACGAGGGCAGGCGGGCGGCGCGGTTTAACGCTGGGCTCCCTGCCTCTCTTCGAGAGCCAGGGCGACTCAAGATGCCCGTCGCGGTCGTTAACATCTCTACCCACGGCTGCCGCATCGAAGTAGAAGGCGCACTTCGAGAGGGCCTCCTCGTTTGGTTGCGCCTGCCAGGGCTTGAAAGCTGGCCATCGAAGGTCGCCTGGTCTCACAAAGGCCTTGTTGGACTCGAGTTCAACCAGCCCCTGCATGCCGCCGTATTGACGCGACTGACGAAACTGCCAGTCCGGTAACCGCGCACTCTTTACGAAGCGAGCGGCGAGGGCGCGCCCCGCCGCCCGCTAGGACTTAGTCGATCAGATCGAAGATGCCGCGAACGATCCTAGTGGCGGGATCCACGACGTAGACCGTTTCGTCCCGATAGATGTAACGATAGTCGCCCGAGCGATACATTTCGGGGATATCGTCCCGGTAGCGCTCAGGGATGGCGTTGTAATCCGTGAAGAAGTTGTAGCCCGTCGGCAGGCGCTGGCCCTGCGCGAAAAGCCGCTTCGCCTGGCCTGGGGGAAGGCAGCCGTTGTTCTTCTTTGCCAGGCCCGGCGGGCAATCGTTGACGCCGTAGCGGGAGCGGTCCACGCCCCGCTCGCGGGAATCGAGTATGCCGTTCCCGTTGCGGTCGGTGGCGGTAGCTCGGTGCGTGCGCACCTTTCCCTTTTTCGAACCGGTATGAGCTTTGCCGCCCTTGGCGACGTGCCCGCTGGCTTGGCTCTTCCCGCCGGCTTTGCCCGGCTTTGCAAGGGCTGGCATGGCAATGGCCATCGCGGCAGCGCTCGCGATCATGAGCAAATTACGCATGGAGATTCTCCTACAATGAGCCCCACCCGACAACAGCGCCGCGTTGAGGCCGTTCCGTGATCCCCGGCAAAACCGGCCGAGGAGAGGCATTACCGGTCTCAGATGCATAACCTGGCGGCGGACTCAGCCGGCCGCGAGCGACTTGCGCTCGCCATTATGAGCGGGAGGAAGACGATGCCGATCGCCGCACGTCCCGGCGCCCAATCTTCACCCTGTACCCTGGAAGCGAGTTACTGCGCTACGAGGCCGACCTCAGCTGCGGCGACTGGACCCGTTGCGTTGCTCCGGCGGCCAGGCCGTCAAATCTTCACCTGGCTGCCCATCTCTACCACCCGGTTGGGCGGGAGGCCGAAGAATTCCATCGGACTTTCGGCGTTGCGCATCGTCCAGGCGAAGAGCCTCTCGCGCCACAGGGCCATGTGCGCTCCTTGGACGCGAGCGGCGCCCCATCGATGTGACGGCGCGCTCCTACAAGCGAGCCGCGGGCCACACAATGCTGAGGCCACCCTCGCCAAGGATGAGAAACGCTCCGAGTGTCTGCTTTGCACCTATT
>DATHBY010000463.1:0-4561 GCA_035295885.1 Allosphingosinicella sp. | reverse complement strand
ACGCTATTCCTCCCGCACCAGGGCCCCGCGGGAGCCCACCGCCTCGACCCGGAAGCTGACGATGCGCCCGACATGCGCCCGAGGCCCGCCGCGCTCGCTGATCAGGATCCGGGCGTAAGGGAGGGTGAAGATCGCCTCGCTTCCATGGTACCGGCCCTGCGTTCGCACCGCATCCGGAAGGCAGGCGGCGGTCCGCGCCGCGAGTCTGGCGAGGCTGAGCTCCTCGGGCGCGAGGGTCTGGCGGCACCACCAGGCGGCCGGCAGCGTTCGGGTCCCATCATGGGCTCGGCAGCCGTGGCGGAAGCCGAGATGGGGCGGGGCGGCACGGCTGCGCTCGAGCGAATCGAAGCCGCCGTCATTGCGGGCGGCGTTCACCACCCGAGTCAGCCCGTGGCAGAAATCCTGGCTCACGAGCTGAGCCCCGCCCGCCGTGGGCGCCAGCAAAGCCGCCGCCGCCATCGTTCCGCGAATCCATCTCATCGCCGCCTCCCGCGCTCGAAGCACCGCAAGATGAGCAGCGTCGATGACGGGCGGATGAACGGCTCGGCGCCGCCGGCGAATCGCTACAGCGGCCCCGGTCCGTCCGTCCGCCGGCGGGCCTCGTCGCGCGCCGCGGCGTTGCGGAGAGTGTCCATCTCGCCGGCCTCCTTCTGGAGGCGCCGGTTCTCGGCCTCCAGTCCGTCGGCGCGGGTGCGCTCCTCCTTGTAGCGGCGCTTCCATTTGCCGCCGGCCATCAGCGCCATGCCCAGCACCAGGCCGAGCAGGAAGATGAGGGCGACGATGAGCCACTGGTCGGGGGTGAAGAGGGTCACTGGGCCGATACCTTCCGTCGCTGCGAACGGCGGATCAATGGCGGCGGGGGCGGATTGTTCCGCCCCCGTGTCATGATTTGAAGAGGTTGTCCGAGATCGAGCAGCTTGCCGGGCCGAGGATGACGACGAACAGCACCGGCAGGATGAACAGGATCAGCGGCACGGTCATGATCGCCGGCAGCCGGGCGGCCTTCTCCTCGGCGCGCATCATCCGCTCGTTGCGGAACTCGGCGGCCAGCACTCGCAGCGCGCTCGCCAGCGGGGTGCCGTATTTCTCGGTCTGGATCATGGTGGTGACGACTCCGCGCACCGCCTCGAGGTCGATCCGGTTGGCGAGGTTCTCGAAGGCCGAGCGGCGGTCGGTGAGGAAGCCCAGCTCGATCGAGGTCAAAGCGAATTCGTCGCCGAGCTCGGGATAGGCCTTGCCGAGCTCCCGGGCGACCCGGTTGAAGGCGGCGTCGACGGTGAGGCCGGCCTCGGCGCAGATGACGAGCAGGTCGAGCGCGTCGGGAAGGCCCTTGCGGACGGCGTTGGAGCGCTTGTTGATCCTGTTCTTCAGCCACAGGTCCGGCGCCTTGTAGCTTCCGATCAGCGACCCCGCGACCAGGCCGTAGCGCTTGATCGGGCCCCATTCGGGGAACCATTCGAGGAAGTAGACTCCGACGATGACGGTCGTGCCGATGACGATCGGCAGCACCAGGCGAGCGAAGATGACGACGACGGCGAGGTCCTTGGAACGGATTCCGGCCTGCATCAGCTTCTTCTGCGCCTTCTCCAGCTGCTCGTGCTGGAGCATCTTCAGGGAGCCGAGCACGCTCCTGACCTTGTCGGCGACTTCGTTCTTGTTGCTGATGTTGCGCCGCCGCTTCGACGTCGAGGCGACGATGCCCGCCTTCAGCTGCTCGCGCCGCTCGTTGAGAGCCTTCACCCTTTTCGCCATCGGGTCCCTGACCGTCGTGGCGGCGTAGATTGCGACGAGCACGAAGAAGGTGGCGACGGCGGCCATGAAGGTCGCCACCATCACCACGTCGATCCCCATCACGGTCGGTCCGGTTGAAGGTACTGTCATGCTCAAGCCGTCGCTAGGTCTCGAAGTCGACCATCTTGGCCATGATGAACACGCCGATCCCCATCCAGACCAGCCCGCCGGCGCCGGCGATCATCAGCCGCTCGTCGGTGAAGAAGGTCTGCATGTAACTGCCGTTGATGAACCAGATGAGGACGAAGACGATGAAGGGGAGGGAGCCCACGATCCAGGCCGAGGCCTTGGATTCGGAGGACATGGCCTTGATCTTGAGCTTCATCTGCGCCCGCTTCCTCAGCACCTCGGCGAGGTTGGCGAGAGTCTCGGCGAGGTTGCCGCCGGTCTCGCGCTGGATCGCCAGGGTGATGACGAAGAACTGGAACTCGGGGGTGCCCAGCCGGTCGGCGACGTCCTGGAGCGCGGTCTCCATCGTCCGGCCGATCTTCATCTTGTCGGAGACGGTGCGGAATTCGTCGCCGATCGCTCCGGGTATCTCGTCGGCGACGATTCCGAGAGTCTCGGAGATCGGAAGGCCGGAGCGAAGGCCGCGCACCATCAGCTCGATGGCGTCCGGAAAGCGCGCCGTGAAATGGCCGACCCGGCGCTTGATCAGCTTGCCGACGATGAAATGGGGAAGCCCCACTCCGGCGAGGATTCCGACCATCAGGGCGAGGAGGAGGGGCAGGCCCTTGAAGATCAGCAGAGTGCTGACCACCAGAACGATGCCGAGGGTAACCAGGCCGTACTGGGCGAGAGACCAGGTGCGTCCGGTCTGCTGAAGCCGCCTGCGCAGCAGGGCCGGATTGGGAATCAGGCGCTGCGCCAGGCCGTCCATCTTGGTCTGGTTGCGCTTCTGGAGGATCCGCTTGAGCTGCGCCTGAGCGGCGATCTCCATCGACTTGCTGTGGCGTTCACGAACGCTTTCCAGCCGGCGGTTCTGCGCCTTCGACACCGAAGGGCCGGCGACTGCGAAGAACATCAGCGCCAGCACCGCCAGCACGCCGCCGCCCAGCATCAGGATCGGAAAGCTCAGCACGCGTGGCTCCTATTCAAAAGGCCGGCACCGCCGGCCACCCGGTTCAAGCCGTCGCCGGCTTCGACTTTTTCGCGACCAGCCCTTTGAGGTTGAGCTTGTCGAGCAGCGACTTGGGGCGCTCGTCCGGCTTCTTTTCGGCCTCCGGGTGTTCCACGGTCGAGGTCGTGAGCGTGACCAGCTGCGCCAGCGGCCCGGCGATGCGCGACGAGGTTGCCACCTTGGCGAAAGGCTGGCCGAGCTTGGCCGCTTGCCCCGCCGCCTTGGGCTCGTAGGGGATGGCGATGTCGACCTTGCGTTCGATCGACTGCTCGAAATCCTTGCGGCTGATCTCCGGAGCGCCCGACGGCACCCGGTTGGCGACGACGATCACCCTCGCCTGGGGCGCATTGGCCTTGAGCCAGCTGAGGACCCGGATCGCATCGCGGGTCGCGGCCAGGGTGAACTCGACGGCGACGATTGCGACGTGAATGTCCTGAACCAGGTGCGGATGCTGGACCAGCATCGAGCGCGGCAGATCGAGGACAGTGCTCTCGAAGGCGTTGCGAAGCTCTTCCTGCAGCTGGAAGAAGGCGGTGCCGTCGTTCAGCATGGGCTGGTTGAGCGGCGCTTCGGCCGACAGGACGCAAAGCTTCTCGTTTGCTCGAACCATCGCGCGCTCGATGAACAGACCGTCGATCCGGGCGGGATTCTCGATGGCGTCGGTGAGGCCACGGCCCGGCTCGAGGTCGAGCGCGAGCGCTCCGGTCCCGAAATGGACGTCGAGGTCGAGGAGGGCGGTGGACCGGCCGGCCTTGTCTCCCATCAGCCAGGCGAGGGAGGTCGCAAGGGTGGAGGCGCCGACTCCGCCGCGCACTCCGATCACCGCGGCCATCACGTGCGGCTTCTCGCTGGCGGCTTCGTTGACCTTGGGACCCGAGATGGTGAGCTGGGCATGGGCGAAGCTGTCGCGCAGCTGGTCGGCCGTGAACGGCTTGAGCAGATAGTCCTGCAGGCCCGATGCGACCAGATCCCGGTAGAGGCGCACGTCGTTGACCTGGCCCGCGGCGATCACCACGGTTCCGGGCTCGCAGACTTCCGCCAGGGCGTTGATGTCGTTCAGCGGATCGCCCGATTCCGACAGGTCGACGAACAGGATCGAGGGGCTGGCCGAGACGGACAGAGTCTGGACCGCGTTGCGCAGCCCGCCCTTGTTGACCTTTTCCGGAGCCCAGCCATGCTCGACGGCGATCGGCCGAAGCATCTCGGCGGTGGCGTCGTCGCAAACGAACGCGCTGAACGGATCGCGCAGGCCGGCAGAACGGGAAGCGTGGAAGGGCGCGTTCATCATTTCCCCCTGGTGTTGGTGTCGGTGAGGCCCTTGGTCCCGGTCGGCACGGCCTGGCGATAGACCCGGATCGCCTTGGTCCCGGCCTCGCCGTTGCCGATCGCGTCCACCTGGCCGAGCACGAGATCGGAGGGGTTCGCGACCATGGCGGCCCAGTTCGAATTCAGCGCACAGCCGTAATTGGGCGAGGTCGAGCTCGGACCGCGCCAGCGGTCGGTGCGCGGGCAGTCCGGCACGTAGGCACGGGTCCGGCTGATGACCACCCGGACGGTTCCGGGCGGCACCGGCCCGGCCGTGACCGGTGCTCCGCCGCTCAGCAGGAGGCCGTATTCGGCCGCGACGCTGGCAACGTCGCCGCTGCCGTA
>DATHBY010000462.1:0-12831 GCA_035295885.1 Allosphingosinicella sp. | reverse complement strand
ACGGATCGCCGACCTGGACGGTGGGGCGCTTCTCCTCCGAATCCTCCGAGAAATCGGCCGAAGCCATGGTCGCGCCGTGGATGCCGTCGCGGCCCGTCCTGGAGCCGACATAGACGACCGGATTGCCGATTCCGGCGGCGGCCGAATAGAAGATCCTGTCCTGCTCGGCGACCCCGACCGTCATCGCGTTGACCAGGATGTTGCCGTCATAGGCCGGGTGGAAATTCACCTCGCCGCCCACCGTCGGGACTCCCACGCAATTGCCGTAGCCGCCGATTCCGGCGACGACCCCGGCCAGCAGGTGGCGGGTCTTCGGATGGTCGGGACGCCCGAAGCGGAGCGCGTTCATGTTGGCGACCGGGCGCGCGCCCATGGTGAAGACGTCGCGCAGGATTCCCCCCACTCCCGTCGCCGCGCCCTGATAGGGCTCGATGTAGGAGGGGTGGTTGTGGCTCTCCATCTTGAAGATGGCGGCCTGGTTGTCGCCGATGTCGATGATTCCGGCGTTCTCGCCCGGGCCGCAGATCACCCAGGGCGCCGTCGTCGGAAGCTTCTTCAAATGGATCCGAGAGCTCTTGTAGGAGCAATGCTCGGACCACATCACCGAGAAGATGCCGAGCTCGGTGAGGTTCGGCTCGCGGCCGAGCGCGCGGAGGACGCGCTCATATTCCTCGGGCGAGAGGCCGTGCTCGGCAACGATTTCGGGTGTGACGGATTCGGCCATGGCGGGCCTGTTAGCGGCGCGCGGGAGGCTTGTCAGTGCCAACCGTCATGCCAGCTTTCGCTGGGATGACGGCAGGCGGTTCGGCTCAGGCCTTGCAGGTCTGGGTGCCCTTGCCGGGAGCCGTGTAGCTGATCTGAGCGGAATTCTCGCTGAGCGAATAGCCTTCCGCGACATAGGGCGGCTGCCCAGCGGCGGCAGTCAGGATCGTTCCCGGCTGGTCCTTGGCGCTGCGGACCTGAACCGTGTCGTTGGTGTAGAAGTCCGCGTACAGGAGGCTGTTGTCCTTGCAGCGATAGGTTCGGCTCGCCTGGATCATCGGCGGCGCCTCGACCTGCGCGGCGTTGGCGGCCGCGGCGTTGGCGTCCGGATCGGCATTGCCGTCGACGGTCGCGTTCTCGCAGGCGGCGAGGACGAGGAGGGCCGCGACGGGGGCGGCGGCGAGCATGAAGCGGGTTCTGGTCATATTAATCACTTCGCCAGCGCAGCATGCGACGTCAAGGGCTTTTTTGCGAGTGCTTCGCAACAGCACACCTGGGGTTCGACAATCGCGCCGGCTTAAGTTACTCTTCCGGAACGCTTGAGGGCTGGAGATCGGGAAGCGCGTGCAACGGGTCCGTATCGGCCTCACCGGCCTCGCCTTCGTTTTCCTGCTCGTGCTGCTCGGCGCCGTGTTCACCAGCCCGAGCGCCGAGGAGCCGATCACGCCCAATTTGATCGAGACCCAGCTTTCCGGCGGCAACCACGCCTCCGTGCCGGCCGCCAACCAGGCGCAGCCGAAGGAACCGCTCGCCGAGCTCGGCGTCGCCCCCGGCAATGCCGACGACGACAACGCCGCCCAACCCGCCGCCGCTCCGGGGCGCTAATCCCTCTGCCGCAAGGACGGGAGAGGGGTTGGCGCTTGTTGCCGCCTTTCTCCTTCTTGCGGGCGCAGTCCCGCCGGCAACCTCGCCCGAGCCGCGCCCGGCGGCGATGCTTATGACCGGCCTGCCGCTGGTCTGGGGCGAGAAGGGGCCGTTCGATCCGAATTCGCGGCCGGCGGCCGCCTACCAAGAGCTGAGCCGGGAATTCTCCTTCCGGCCGGTAGACGTGCTCGACCCGGAGACGCTGGGACGCGGGAGGCTGCTGTTCCTGGCCCAGCCGCAGCGGCTCGCGCCGGCCGAGCTGGCCGCGCTCGACGGCTGGATCCGGAGCGGCGGGCGGGCGCTCATCCTCACCGATCCGATGCTGACCTGGCCGAGCGAGCTTCCGCCCGGCGATATCCGCCGGCCGCCGCCGGCCGGCCTGCTCGCGCCTTTGCTCCACCATTGGCGGCTGGCGCTGGAGGCTCCGGCGGAGCCCGGCGAGGTCGCGGTGCTCTGGAACGGCCGGCGGATACTGCTCGACTCGCCCGGCCGCTTCCGAAGCTCGAGCCCCGACTGCGTAGTCGGTCCGGAGAGCTGGACTGCGGTCTGCCGGCTCGGGCGCGGAACGGTGCGCCTCGTCGCCGACGCCGACCTGATGCGCGACTCGATCTGGGCTCCGCGCGGGCCTGAACGCCGCAGCGCCGACAATCCCGCCGTCGTCGGCGAGTGGCTCGACGCGCTGGCGGGAACGCAGCGGCAGCGGCCTCGGCGGGGCGGATCCGACCGCAGCTGGGCCCGCCTCGCCGCCCCGGCACCCGCCGTGCTTGCGGCCATCGCTGGAATCGCGCTCTTGCTGCGGCGGCGCCGGAAGCGCTAGTCACAGACTTATCCACAGGGCCGTCGACGCGAACATCGGTGAACACTTAATAGAACAAACCACGAAATTCCCCTTAGAGGCATGAAATCCCCAAAAAAGGCATGAAATCCCCTTCCCTTGTCGGCCTCCCGATGTTATCCACGCCTTCTGATTTTTGGGGCACTTTCTCGGCTGACCGGCGAGTCACGCGGCGCACCTGGTGTTTCCGCGAACGGGGAGGCTCCGTGTATGGGAGCGGACAGGGGCGGTGGAGGTCGAGGACTTCTTCCAGGGCAGCGCGCTCAACGCGGTGGACGCCAAGGGGCGCCTCTCCGTTCCCGCCTTCGTCCGTTCCGTCATCGAGCGGCGCTCCGACTCCCGGGCGATCGTCGTCGGGGCCCATGAGATCGCCCCCTGCCTGACCGCCTACGGGCGCAACTACGCCCGCAACTTGTGGACCGACCTCGAGCGGCGCCGACTCGCCGAAGAGGATCGCGGCGGCACCCTGGACGAACATTATGCCCGTGCCCGGCGCATGTTCGGTATGACCGAGGACGTCCCCTACGATCCCAGCGGCCGCATCGTCCTTCCTCCGATGATGCGCCGCAAGGGCCGGATCGAGGATCTCGCCCTCTTCGTCGGGATCGGCGGAATCGTCGAGATCTGGAACCCGAGGGTCGCCCTCGTCGAGGGCGACCGCGACCTCAAGGAGATCGCCGCCTGGCGCCTTGAGGAAAAAGGCATCGCCCCATGACGCCGGCTCCCGTGCCCGCCCCGCACGTCCCGGTGCTCCTGGACGAGGTGATCGCCGGCCTCGCCGTCGCCCCCGGCGAAATCCATGTCGACGGCACCTTCGGGGCCGGCGGCTACACCAAGGCCATTCTCGAAAAGGGGCTGCCAGGGTCTACGCCTTCGATCGCGATCCCGATGCGATAGAAGAAGGCGGGACGCTGGCGGCTTCGAGCGGGGGGCGCCTGACGCTTGTTCCGGAGCGTTTTTCCCGGATGCGTCAGGCGCTTGCCGCCCGCAATGTGGAGGCGGTCGACGGAGTCACCCTGGATGTCGGCGTCTCCTCGATGCAGCTCGACCGAGCCGAGCGCGGCTTCTCCTTCCAGGCCGACGGCCCGCTCGACATGCGGATGGGACGGGACGGCGAGAGCGCCGCCGACTTCGTCAACGGCGCTTCCGAGGAAGAGATTGCCGACGTGCTCTACCGCTACGGCGAGGAGCCGAAGTCGCGGCGCATCGCCCGGGCCATCGTCGCGGCTCGGCCGATCGAGCGGACCGGGGAGCTCGCCGGGATCGTCCGCCGGGCGCTGGGCTGGCATCCGGGGATGAAGAAGGATCCGGCGACCCGCGCCTTCCAGGCGATCCGAATCCATCTCAACGAGGAATTGCAGGAGCTGGAAGGCGGGCTCGAAGCCGCGGAGCAGGTGCTGAAGCCGGGCGGAAGGCTGGCGGTCGTGACCTTCCACAGCCTCGAGGACCGGATGGTGAAGCGCTTCCTCAAGGAGCGCAGCGGCGACGTGCCTTCCGGCTCGCGCCACCTTCCGGAGCAGACGGGCAGCCGTCTCGCCTCCACGTTCGACGCCGTCGCCAGGCCGGTCCGGGCCGGCGAGGCCGAAGTCGAAGCCAATCCGCGGGCCCGCTCGGCGACATTGCGAGTCGCACGGCGGACTTCCGCATCCGCATGGACGAGCAGGGAAGGGATGCCCTCATGATCGCAAGGGGTTTCAAGTCGGTCATCTGGGTCGCCACCGTCGGCAGCGCCGCTCTGGGCTGCTACATGGTGTCGCTCCGTGTCGCTACCGAGCGCAACGAGCTCGCCAGGGTCGAGCGCCAGATCGTCGAGGCCCGGCGCGACATACGCTCGCTTCAGACCGAGCTGGGCACCCGCGGCCGAATGACCCAGCTCGAGGAGTGGAACGCGGAGGTTCTGGCTCTGTCGGCCCCCAGCTCGGCCCAGTTCCTCAAGGACGAGTTCACCCTCGCCCGTCTCTACCGAAACGATCCCACGGTCGCGGACCGCGCCGCCCAGGTCAGGCTCGCCTCCGCCCAGGCCCCCGCGAAGCCGGCGGAGACGGCGAAGCCCGCGGTGCCTGCGGTCGTCCAGGCGGAGGCGGAGCGCCCTTCGCCCCAGCAGCCCATGATCCACCGGGCGAGCTTCACGACCGCCGAGGCTCCGGCCAGGCTGAGACCGGCGGCCGCGAAGCCCGAGAAGCCGGCCTCGCAGCGAACGGCTTCCACGACTCCCGCCACGCCGGACAAGCCGGCGCCGCAACGCACGGCTTCGGCGGAGGCCGCGAAGCCCGGGACGGCGCCTGACCGCCAGGGGGCAAAGTCCGCCGAGCGTACCGCCTCGGCGGAGGCGGCGAAGCCGGAGACCGCCGCTGGCCGCTCCGCGGCGAAGCCCGCCGCCAAAGCCGTCGCCGCCGCCGCCAAGCCGGTCCGCGAAGCCGCCGCGGCGCCGCGCGCCGCGAAGGTCAAGGGAGGCGGCGGCAACTGATGGCCACTGCCGCGATCCTTCCCGACCGCTTCGGCGGCGCCGGCCAGCGCCCGCAGGGGCTTAGCCTCACCTATCAGCGGCTGATGCTGATGATGCTGGTCTTCGCCGGCGTCACCATGCTGATCGCGGGGCGGCTGCTCTTCCTCCAGCTGTTCACCGACCGCGGCGGCGCCGGCCAGATCGGCAATCCGCTGATCCCGCCGCGCGCCGACATCGTCGATCGCAACGGAGTTCCGCTGGCGCGGACGATCGACGCCTGGTCGATCGCCGTCCATCCCAACCGTCTCCTCGGCAATCCCGCCGAGCTCGCGGTCAAGCTCGCCCAGCTGATGCCCGAGCGCAGCGCCGCCGAGTATAAGGCGATGCTCCTGTCGGGCAAAACCTTCGTCTATCTCAGCCGGCGTGCCGTTCCCGAGCTGGTCGCGGCGGTGAATGCGCTCGGCGAGCCCGCAATCGCGTTCAACCGCGAGCCGCAGCGCATGTATCCGCAGACCGCGATGGCCGGCCACATCCTCGGCTGGACCGACTTCGACGGCAACGGCGTTGCGGGCATGGAGCGGGTCCTCCAGGACCGGCTCAGCGACCCGGCCCGGCGCGGCACCCCCGTCGCCCTGTCGATCGACGCCCGGGTCCAGGGCGTGATGGAGACCGAGCTTGGCGCAGCGATGACCAAGTTCAGCGCGATCGGCGCCGCCGGCATCGTGCTCGACATCCAGAGCGGCGAGATCATCGCCATGACCTCGCTGCCGCAGCTCAACCCGAACAAGCCGGGCCGCAACGCCGAGCAGGCCGGCTTCAACCGTGCGACTCTGGGCGTCTACGAGCTCGGCTCGACCTTCAAGCCGTTCACGGTCGCGATGGCGATGGACGCGGGCACCGTCAAAAGCTTCGGCCAGATGTACCATTGTTCGAGCGGGCTTAGGGCGGGCGGCTTCACCATCACCGACACCCATCCGTTCAACCGCTCCTGCAGTGTCGCCGAGATCATGAAGGAATCGTCCAACATCGGCACCGCACAGATCGCGGCCCAGATGGGATCGGCCCGGCAGCGCGAGTTCCTTCGCAAGATGGGCTTCCTCGAGCCGATCTCGATCGAGCTCAACGAGCGCGGCCGGACCCTGACCCCGGGCGCCAATTGGGGCGAGGTCGCGACGATGACGGTCGGTTACGGCCACGGCATCGCCGTCACCCCGCTCCACCTCGCCAACGGCTACGCCACCTTGTTCAACGGCGGCATCTGGCGCCCCACCACCTTGCTCAAGCACGACAGCCACCACCCGGTGCCGCAGGGCCGCCGGGTGTTCAGCGAGGAGACCAGCTTGAAGATGCGGTCGCTGCTCAGGCTGGTCGTCACCCACGGCACCGGCAAGAAGGCCGACGCCCCGGGCTACCGGGTCGGCGGCAAGACCGGCACCGCCGAGAAGATCGTCGGCGGCCGCTATACCGGCGCCGCCGTCGTCACCACCTTTGCGGGCGTTTTCCCGATGGACAACCCTCGCTATGTGGTCGTCGCCATGCTCGACGACCCCAAATCGACCGCCGAAACCTTCGGCTTCCATACCGCCGGCTGGAACGTCGCCCCGGTGGTCTCCCGGGTGGTGGGCCGGATCGGCACTCTGCTCGGAGTGCAGCCGGATTCGAGGCGCGACGTCGATATGGCGGAGGTGCTCCCCTACGTTCATGGGGAAGGTTGATCGATGCGCCTCGCCGACCTCGCGGGAATCGGCGGCGATTCCCGGGTGACGGGCTTCGCGATCGATCACCGCAAGGTCGCGCCCGGAACGGTCTTCGGAGCCTTCCGCGGAAGCGTCTTCAACGGCGAGGATTTCATTCCCCAGGCGGTCGGCGCCGGAGCGGTGGCGGTGGTGGCTCGCCCGGAAGTGCCGGTCGCGGGCGCCGCCCATGTCGCCGCCGAGGAGCCGAGGCGCGAGTTCGCCCGGCTGGCGGCCAAATTCTTCGAGCCCTTCCCTGAGACGGTCGTCGCGGTCACCGGCACCAACGGCAAGACCTCGAGCGTCGAGCTGACCCGGCAATTGTGGCGGATGGCGGGGCACCATGCCGCCTCGATCGGAACGCTCGGAGTCACCACCGCCGACGACCGCACGACGACCGGCCTCACCACGCCGGACATCGTCACCTTTCTGTCCAACATGGCGGGCCTTGCACGCGAGGGCGTGACGCACGCCGCGTTCGAGGCCTCAAGCCACGGCCTCTCGCAATACCGGACGGAAGGGCTGCCGGTGCAGGCGGGGGCCTTCACCAACTTCACCCGCGACCATCTCGACTATCACGAGACGATGGAGGCCTATTTCGAGGCCAAGATGCGGCTCTTCTCGGAGGTGGTCGAGCGGGACGGCACGGCGGTGATCTGGACCGACGATCCCAAGTCCGAAGAGGTGTCGAGGCGCGCGGCGGAGCGCGGCCTCCGGCGGCTGACGGTCGGGCGGCGCGGCGAGACCCTGAAGCTGACCGGGCGCGAGCCCACCCTGCTCGGCCAGCGCCTGTCGGTCGAGGCGGAAGGCCGCACCCACAGGATCGAGCTGCCCCTGATCGGCGCCTACCAGGCCGCCAACGCGCTGACCGCCGCCGGGCTGGTCCTCGCCACCGGCGGCGATCTCGACCGGATTCTCGCCTGCCTCCCCCGGGTGCAGGGGGTGCGCGGGCGGCTCGAACGCGCGGTGATCACCCGCGCCGGAGCTCCGGTCTATGTCGATTACGCGCACACGCCGGACGCGATCGAGGCGGCGGTCGAGGCTCTGAGGCCCCACGCCAGGGGCCGGCTGATCATAGTCTTCGGCGCCGGCGGCGACCGCGACGTGGGCAAAAGGGCGCAGATGGGCTCCGTTGCAACCCGGCTCGCGGATCTCGCCATCGTCACCGACGACAATCCGAGGGGCGAGGATCCGGCGGCGATCCGGCGCGCTATTCTCGAAGGAGCCCCGGGCGCGCTCGAAGTGCCCGGCCGCCGCGAGGCGATCGCCGCGGCCGTGGCCGAGGCCGGCGCGGACGACATCATCCTCCTCGCCGGCAAGGGCCACGAGCAGGGCCAGATCGTCGGCGACAAGGTGCTTCCGTTCGACGACGTCACCGTCGCCCGGGAGTGCGCGGCATGAGCGCGCTTTGGACCTCGGGGGAGATTGCCGCCGCCGTCGAGGGATCGGCGCACGGCGATTTCCAGGCCACCGGCGTCAGCTTCGATTCGCGAGAGGTCGGGCCGGGACACCTTTTCATCGCCATGAAGGGCGAGGCCATGGACGGGCACCGGTTCGTCGAAGGGGCCTTCGCGGCCGGGGCCGCAGGCGCGATCGTCAGCGGGGAGATCGCCCGCCCTCACGTCCGAGTCGCCGACACCACGGCGGCCCTCAACGCCCTCGGCCGGGCATCCCGCCTCCGCACCTCCGCCCGAATCTGCGGGGTCACCGGCTCGGCGGGCAAGACCGGGACGAAGGAGGCGCTCTACGCCGCTCTCGACCGGGCCGCTCCGGGCGAGGTGCACCGCTCGGTCAAGAGCTACAACAACCATACGGGCGTGCCCCTCTCCCTCGCGAGGATGGGGCGCGACACCCGCTTTGGCGTGTTCGAAATGGGCATGAACCACTCCGGCGAGCTGGCGGCGCTGACCCGGCTGGTGCGGCCGCACGTCGCCATCGTCACCGCCATCGCCCCGGCGCACCGCGCCTTCTTCGTCAGCGAAGAGGAGATTGCCGACGCCAAGGGGGAGATCTTCCAGGGGCTGGAGGAGGGCGGAATCGCGCTCGTCCCCCACGACAGCCCCTATCGCAACCGTCTCGCCGCCGCGGCTCGGCCTTATGCCGCGGCGGTGCTCAGCTTCGGCCTGGGCGAAGGCGCCGACATCCGGGCCCGCGACGTAGTGCCCTCGCCGGGCGGCGGCTCGCTGGTCACGGCGACGCTGCCCGGGGCCGAGCTCACCTTCACCATCTCGCAGCCGGGCGATCATTGGGTGTCCAACTCGCTCGCCGTCCTGGGCGCGGTCGAGGCGCTGGGCGGCGACCTCGCCGCGGCCGGCCTGGCCCTGGCCGACCTGCCGGGCCTCAAGGGCCGGGGCGAGCGGCGGCGAATCCGAATCGACGGCGGCGAGGCGCTTCTGATCGACGAAAGCTACAACGCCAATCCCGCCTCGATGACGGCGACCCTCAAGACCTTCGGGGGCCTTCCGGTGAGCGGCCGGCGGATCGCGGTGCTCGGCGGGATGCGCGAGCTCGGCGAGACCTCGGACGCCTTTCACGCCGCCTTGGCCGAGCCGGTCGAGGCTGCGGGGGTCGGACTGGCGATTCTCGTCGGCGAGGAGATGGAATCGCTGGCGAAAGCCCTTGGCGCAAAGGTTAAAATGGCGCATGTGCCGGACACGGCGACGGCGATCGAGCTTGCGCGGCGCGAGGCCCGGCCGGGCGACGCGATACTCGTCAAGGGATCCAACTCGATCGGACTCGCCGCCCTCGTCGAGGCGCTGGCGGGCGGGAAAAGCTGATGTTTCTTTGGATTGCCGAACAGCTTGGCTTCCCGGGGGGGCTCAACCTCTTCCGCTACATCACGTTCAGGGCGGGCGCGGCGACCGCGACGGCGCTCATCATCGGCCTCATCATCGGGCCCAGGTTCATCGGCTGGCTTCGGGTGCGCCAGGGCCACGGCCAGCCCATCCGGCTCGACGGGCCGGAGTCCCACCTGGCCAAGCGCGGCACGCCGACCATGGGCGGGCTGATGATCCTGACCTCGCTCACCGTCTCGATGCTGCTGTGGATGGACTTCCGCAACACCTTCCTGTGGGCCTGCCTGTTCATCACCGTCGGCTTCGGGCTGATCGGCTTCCTCGACGATTACGACAAGGTGACGAAGAAGAGCCACAAGGGCATTTCCGGACGCACCCGGCTGCTCGCCGAATTCGTCGTCGCCGGCATCGGCTGCACGATCATCACCTGGGGGGCCGGGACCGAGCTCTACATCCCCTTCTACAACGGCCCGGTGGTCGATCTCGGCTTCGCTTATCCCTTCTTCGCCGCCTTCGTCGTCGTCGCCTTCGGCAATGCGGTGAACCTCACCGACGGGCTGGACGGCCTCGCCACCATGCCGGTGATCATCGCCAGCCTCGCCTTCCTCGTCATCTCCTACGTCGCCGGCAACGCCGTCTTCTCGGAATATCTGGGGATTCCCTTCGTCCAGGGCGCGGGCAATCTGCCCATATTGTGCTCGGCGATCGTCGGCGCCGGCCTCGCCTTCCTCTGGTTCAACGCCCCGCCCGCCGCCGTCTTCATGGGCGACACCGGCAGCCTCGCCCTGGGCGGGGCGCTGGGGGCGATCGCGGTCGCCACCCAGCATGAGATCGTCCTCGGGATCATCGGCGGGCTGTTCGTGGTCGAGGCGATGAGCGTCATCATCCAGGTCTTCTTCTACAAGCGGACCGGCCGGCGGATCTTCAAGATGGCCCCGATCCACCACCATTTCGAGCAGATCGGCTGGTCCGAAGCGACCATCGTCATCCGCTTCTGGATCATCGCCTTCGTGCTGGCGCTCGCCGGCCTGTCGACCCTGAAGCTGAGATGATCGCGAGCCCCGCCTTCGCCGGACGCCGGTACGCGGTCTACGGTCTCGCCCGATCGGGAATGGCGACGGTGGAGGCGCTCGTCGCCAGCGGCGCCGAGGTGACCGCCTGGGACCAGAACGAAGAGGCGCGCGAAAAGGTGCGGCAGTCGGGAGCGGTACGCCTGGCCGATCCGCTCACCACATCGCTCTACGGGTTCGAAGGCCTCGTCGTGTCCCCCGGGGTCCCGCTCAACCGGCACCCGATAGCACCTCGGGCGCGGGAGGCGGGGGTGCCGCTGATCGGCGACATCGAATTGTTCGCTCAGGCGCGGCCGACTCTTCCGCCGCACCAGGTGGTCGGGATCACCGGCACCAACGGCAAGTCGACGACGACCGCCCTGATCCATCACATCGTCAAGGCCGCAGGCCGTCCGGCGACCATGGCCGGCAATATCGGCTTCCCGATCCTCGGCCAGGAGCCGCTTCCGGAAGGCGGAGTCTATGTGCTCGAGCTCTCCTCCTACCAGATCGACCTGACCCGCGGCCTCGACTGCGACGTGTCGGTGCTTCTCAACATCACCCCGGACCATCTCGACCGCTACGACGGGGTGGACGATTATGCCGCCTCGAAGGCGCGGCTGTTCGCGATGCAGTCGCCAGGGCATGTCGCGGTCATCGCCGCGGAGGACGACTATACCCGCGCCATCGCCGGGCAAATCGAGGGGCGCAAGATCCTGGTCTCCTCACAGCAGGTGAAGGACCAGTCGCGCTGGCCGGCGCTCCAGGGGCCCCACAACGCCCAGAACATCGCGGCGGCGGTGGCAGCGGCGAAGGCGCTGGCGGTGCCGGAGGAAGCGATCGCCCGCGGCCTCGCCGGCTATCCGGGCCTCCCGCACCGGATGGAGAGGGTGGCCGAGAAGAACGGGGTGCTGTTCGTCAACGACAGCAAGGCGACCAACCCGACCTCGGCGGCGCCGGCGCTGGCAGCCTATCCGGCGGTTCACTGGATCTTGGGCGGCCTGCCCAAATCGGACGACCTCGAAGCGTGCGAGCCGTTCCTGGACCATGTCCGGGCCGCCTATACGATCGGCGAAGCCGGGCCGATGTTCGCGAGGCTGCTGCGTTCGAAGGTGCCGGTCAGCGAATGCGAGATGCTGTTCGAGGCGGTGAACGAGGCCGCCGAGGCGGCTCGGCCGGGCGAGGTGGTTTTACTCTCCCCCGCCTGCGCCTCGTTCGACCAGTTCCGGGATTACGAAGCGCGGGGTGATGCGTTTCGGGCGGCAGTGGAGGCGTTGTAATGGGCGTAGTGGCGGACCTCAGGAGCAAGAGCGCGAACCGGCTCGGCCGGTCGGACCGGAGCGCGGCCGGGCGCTGGTTCTGGGAGATCGACCGGGTCCTCCTGTTCTTCGTCGCGGTGCTGATCGCGATCGGCCTGATCGCCGTCGCCGCCGCCTCGCCCGCCGCCGGGCAGCGCCTGTCGGGCGGCGGGGTGAGCTACACGCCGCTCCATTATTTCTACCGTCAGATGTTCTGGATCATCCTTGCCTTGCCGGTGATGATCGGAGTTTCCATGCTGCCCAGGACCACGGCCAAGCGCTGGTGCCTGATCGGAACGCTCGTCTTCACCGGCCTCTTGTTCCTGGTCCCGATCGTCGGAGTGGAGGTGAACGGCGCCCGGCGCTGGCTCGGGGTCGGCTTCTCGCAGTTCCAGCCGTCGGAATTCCTGAAGCCCCTCTACATCGTCAGCATCGCCTGGATGCTGTCGCTGAAGGAGCAGGACGAGAGCCTGCCCGTCGTGCCTCTGTCGGGCATCTGCACGGGCCTGATCGCCCTGCTCCTCATGCAGCAGCCCAATTTCGGCGAGACGATCATCTTCGCCGCCGCCTGGGTGATGCTTCTGACCCTGTCGGGCGCATCGCTCAGGATGCTCGGGCTGCTCGCAGTCGGAGGCATGATCGCGATTGTGCTGGCTTATTTCTTCTATCCGGTGGCGACGGTGCGGATCGACGCCTTCCTGTTCGCGGGCGCGGAGCACGACACCTATCAGACCGAATCGGCACTGAGGACACTGACCGCCGGCGGGCTGTTCGGCGCCGGGCCGGGGGCCGGGACGCACAAGTTCCACCTGCCCGAGCCTCACACCGACTACATCTTCTCGGTGATCGGCGAGGAGTTCGGAATCATCGCCTGCCTCGCCATCGCCATCATCTACCTCGTCATCGTCGCGCGGGTGCTGATCCGCCTGCTCCACGAAGAGGACAAGTTCGTAGTCCTCGCCGCCGCCGGCCTGGTATGCCAGTTCGGGCTGCAGGCGCTGATCAACATGGCCGTCAACGTCCAGATCGCCCCTTCCAAGGGGATGACG
>DATHBY010000461.1:0-5904 GCA_035295885.1 Allosphingosinicella sp. | reverse complement strand
ACACCGCCGTGCCGCCTGCGGCGAGGCGGGTCACTGCTGGAAGCACCCGCTCGATCTCGTCCCCTTCCCAGACGGGCCTGGCGCCGGGCCGGGTCGATTCGCCGCCCACGTCGACGATCGCCGCGCCGGCTTCCGCCATGGCGAAGCCCGCCTGCGCCGCCGCTTCCGAGCCGTCGAAACGGCCTCCGTCGGAGAAGCTGTCGGGGGTGACGTTCAGGATCCCGGCTACCTGCGGCTGGTCGAGCCGCACCACCCGCTCGCGCAGCCGGAGCGGCGGACGCGGCGAAATCAGGTTCCGCCAGGCCTGCTCCGCACCGCTTCCGAGCTCCGCCAGCATCTCCTCAACCCGCTCGACCGGGACGAGCTCGGCGGAGACTCGGCGATTGCCCTCCATGGCGACCCGCTCGACGGCGGCGAACCAGAGCATCCCGCCGGCGAGGCGGGCGACTTTGCCGTCATGGCCGAACGGCGAGTCGACGAAGGCGGTGGGCCGCAGATAATGCCGAAGGGTCATAAAAATGCGGCTAGCGCATAATTCCTGCAACAGGAATCCCGAACCGAGCGGACTAAGGGTGACGACCGCCACTTGTCGAAGGTCAGTAGGGTAACTGAATTCTCCGAGGTCCAGACCACCATGTGGGGCATGGTATAGGTCCGGACCCGTCAGCACTCAAAGGGGCTCCCGCGCGTCTCCCGTGGTCAAAGGCGTGCGGGCGTTGAGCGTGACGGGACGGCCGTCTCTTTCAATGTGCCTTTGTTTCGCGCTCGTGTCGAGTGGCGGAGTGCAACCTTTTTTGCTCGAATGGATCAGTCCAGGGTCAGCAGGTAGCGCTGCCGGAGGGCGTCGAGCGGGGCGAGTGCGCCGTCCTCCTCGAGATGCCAGAAAGCCCAGCCGTTGCAGGCGGGCGCGCCTTGCGCGAGAGCTCCGATGCGGTGGATGGAGCCGGTCTCCGAGTCCATTTCGATCGAGCCGTCCGCCCGGACGCGAGCCTGCCAGCGCCGTTTCGTGTCGGTCAGCAGTGTCCCGGGTTGGATCATCCCGGTCTCGACCAATGTGCCGAACGGCACCCGCGGCGCCGTTCGCTTCGAGGCCATGGTCTTCATCGCGCTCTCGTCGAGCTCGAGGGTCGAGGCGATGCGCTCCCGGGCGACCCGGACGTAGCGCTTCTCGCGCTCGATCCCGATCCACTGGCGGCCGAGGCGCCGGGCGACCGCGCCGGTGGTGCCGGTGCCGAAGAAGGGGTCGAGCACCACGTCGCCGGGATTGGTGCAGGCGAGCATCACCCGGTAGAGGAGCGATTCGGGTTTCTGAGTGGGATGAGCCTTCGCACCGCCGTCCTTGACCCGCTCGCCCCCCGAGCAGATCGGGAGAAGCCAGTCGGAGCGCATCTGCAGCTCGTCGTTGAGCGCCTTCATCGCGCGGTAGTTGAAGGTGTAGCGGCTGTCCTCGCTGCGCGACGCCCAGATGAGGGTCTCGTGAGCGTTGGTGAAGCGGGTGCCGCGGAAGTTCGGCATCGGGTTCGACTTGCGCCAGATGATGTCGTTCAGAATCCAGTAGCCGGCGTCCTGAAGCGCCGCTCCGACCCGGAAGATGTTGTGGTAGCTGCCGATCACCCACAAGGTGCCGTTCGGCTTCAGGATCCGCCGCGCCTCCTTCAGCCAGGCGCGGCTGAAAGCGTCATAGTCGGCGAAGGTCGCGAACTTGTCCCAGGCATCGTCCACCGCGTCCACCAGCCCGCCTTCGGGCCGGAACAGGTCGCCGCCCAGCTGCAGATTGTAGGGCGGATCGGCAAAAACCATGTCGACGCTGGCCTCGGGCAGTCTCGCCATGGCGGCGATGCAATCGTCCTCGATAATCTGGCCCAGCGGCAGCTCCGGCGCCTGCGCCTGCTGCGCGGCGCGCTTTTCCCTCGGACCCACGCGCACATAAGCAGTCATTCGACACCGCCCCCGGTTCGCAAAGACGGCCAGCCTGAGTCAGGCCGGGTCCGCGGTCAACAACAAGGGTTTAGCAGCCATCGCTGAGAAAGCGGTTAACGTGCCGGGAACGAAACGAGTCTCCGCTACTAATGGAGTCCAGTCCACCCCGGCGGACTCAACATGATGTGGTGTGGCCGAAAGGACTCAAGCCGCCGCCGAAGTGCGGAGCGCCTTGCGGGCGACGCGGTCAGCCTGTGGCAAGGCTGCCGGTTCTACGAATCGGGCAATGGCAGCATCTCTCCTCTCGAACCGCGCGGGCTGGCTCGCGCTGGCCGCCCTGACCGGCGCGGCCGCCGCCGCCCCGACCGAGGATCCGCGCCGGATCGATCCCGTGCAGCCGGCGGAGACGGCCCGCTATCCCGACGCCGCCGAAGTCGCGCTCGGCGGCCGAATTAGCGAGGCGGAGGCGAAAAGGCGGCTTCGGCTGCAGGAGGTGTCGGCGCCGCACGTATCGAAGCTCCGGCGCGAGTTCGCCGGCCGGCTCGCCGGACTCTACCAGGAAAGCGAAGGCGATTACCGCCTCGTCGTGCGCCTCAAGGGCGAGGCCTCGGTCGCGGACCGCTGGATCGGCAGCGGCCCTGACCGGATTCGAATCCAGTTCCTCGTGGGAGCGCCGGCGACCCTGGCCGAAACCCTGGAAAAGGTCGCCGCCGCCATGCCGGCCATAGGCGCTCAGCTACCCGGGCTGATGGGCACCGGGGTCGACGAGCGCACCGGCGAAGTGATGCTCAACGTCTACGCCGTGGGCGAGGATGTGGAGCGAGCACGAGCCGCCGAACCCGCCCTGGAGCGCCTGCTCGGCCATCCGGTCCGAATCGAAATCTCGGCTGCCCGGATGTCGGACGGTGTGGCGCGCGCGCTCTCGACTCCCAGGCCCGGCACACGGGAGTGGGAGGGGCAAATGCAGCGCCTCGCAAGGGCGGCGCGCTATCCGGGCCACCCGAATCCGGGGATCCTCAACTTCCACAACGAATCGAGGCCGCTCATCCGGCGCCTCCAGGCCGATCCCGCCTTCGCCGGATTCCTGTTCAAGAACGACAACGAACCCCACGCCGTCGTCCTGTTCACCGGCGACGCCGCCGCCCGCCTCGCCCGCTACACGAGCGACCCGCGCTACTGGCCCAAGTCGGTCGCGCTGACCGAGCGGCAGCTTCGCGCGCTTCAAATTTCGTTCGGCAAGCTGCTCCTGCAGCTCGGTATCCACTCTACCTTCAGCCAGGAGGACGCCGAGAACAACCGGGTCATCTTCTCCATCTCGGAGATGGACAAGTACCGCCGGGCGGTCCCCGACGGCCGGATCAAGCCGAATCCGCACGTCACCATCCTCCAGGACAAGGGGCCGATCGCTCGCGCCCCGCAGAGCGCCGGTCCGGTGAGGCATTTCCCCCAGTTCAAATTCCCCACCCGGGCGGGGCAGGCGCTGTTCACGGGCAAGTTGGAAGTGAGGAACGGCTGCCTGACGATCGAAGACAATCTGATCCTGTGGCCCTCCAATGCCCGGCTGTCGCTGGGTGCGGACGGTGTCCCCGTCGTCGGCGGCGGCACGGGCCGCCCGCTCCGGGTCGGCGAGGAGGTGCGGATGGGCGGCGGCACCGCCTGGACCAACTTCAAGGGCGAGGGGCTTCTTCAGCCCCTGCCGGCCGCTTGCACCGGCGATGCGCTGGTCACGGACGATTTGTGGGTGGTGGACGAGTTCTGAGCCGAACTCAGAGGTCGATCAGCTGCTGAGTGCCCACAATGGAGGTTCCGTCCCGGATCGCCAGATATTGCCGGATCGGGGCGAAGCTCCGGCGGTGGAGCGGGGTCGGGCCGAGAGCGTCGAGGCCGCGATAATGTTCGGGGGTGCCGTAGCCCTTGTTGTTCTCCCAGCCGTAGCCCGGATGCTCCCTCGCATAGTCGGTCATGATCCGGTCGCGGGTGACCTTGGCGACGATCGAGGCGGCGGCGATCGAGCGGCATTTGGTGTCGCCGGCGATGATCGAGACGGAGGGGCGCTCCCACTTCGGGCAGCGATTGCCGTCGACCAGCACCATCGCCGGATCGAGCCCGAGCGCGTCCACCGCCCGGCTCATCGCCAGCATCCGGGCCCAGTAGATGTTGATCCGGTCGATCTCCTCGACCGTGGCGAGCCCGACTCCGATCCGGGCCACCTTGTAGAGCCTGGCGCAGATCGCTTCCCGGACGGGGGGCGCAAGCGCCTTCGAATCGTCGATTCCGCGGGGGAATCTCTCCCGATCGAGGATCACCGCCGCGGCGACGACGGGGCCCGCCAGCGGAGCGCAGCCTGCCTCGTCGACCCCGGCGACCGGGTCCGGATAGACTTTCTCGAGCTTGAAGCAGGGGCGGGCCATTTGCGCTCAGGCTATTGCGGCACGGCGTCTCATTCCAGCGAAAGCTCGAACCACGGCCGGAATTTCCTGTGGATAGGTGGGGTCAGCCGCGCTCGCCATGTTGAAAATCGGTGACGAACTGCTGCCCGAGCGGGCCGTGGCCCCGGCCGAGGCCGGGCGCCTCGAGGATCGCGATCCGGACGAAGCTCACCGCCTGCTCGAACGCCTTTTCGATCGGGAAGCCCGCGCCGAGCCCACAGGCGAGCGCGCTGGCGAGGGTGCAGCCGGTGCCGTGCGTGTCCGTGGTGTCGAAGCGCTTGCCGCGCAGCTCGCGCAGCGGACCGGACGGGGAAATCAGCCGATCGACGATCTCGGATCCGTCGCTATGGCCGCCCTTGGCGAGCAGGTGGCAGCCATGAGCGAGCACCGCCGCCTCGCCCCCCAGCGCCTCCAGCTCGGGCAGGTTGGGAGTGACGACCGAGGCGATTCGCATCAGCCTGTGGAACGAGTCGATCGTCGCCGAGTCGGCGAGCACCGATCCGCTGGTCGCGACCATCACCGGATCGAAGACGATCGGCACCGCCAGGCCCTCGAGCCGGCCGGCGACGGCGTGGACGGTCTCGGGCGAGCCGATCATTCCGATCTTCACCGCATCGACTCCGATGTCGCTCACCACCGAATCGATCTGGGCGACTACCATCTCAGCCGGCACCGGCATCACCGCCTGCACTCCGAGGGTGTTCTGCGCCGTGATCGCGGTGATGGCCGTCATCGCGTGGCCGCCGAGCATGGTGACGGTCTTGATGTCCGCCTGGATTCCCGCCCCGCCGCCGCTGTCCGACCCGGCGACGATCAGGATTCGGGGGACCGTCATTGCGGGGAGCGAAGCGACGAAGCAATCCAGTCTCGGGCGCCTGAGCCGCTGGATTGCCTCGCTTCGCTTGCAATGACGTGCATCAGGCCGCCTTGACCGCCTCGCAGATGCTGTCGACCACCTCCTCGACCATCGCCTCGTCCTCGCCCTCGGCCATCACCCGGATCAGCGGCTCGGTGCCCGACTTGCGGATGACGAGCCGGCCGACGCCCTCCAGCCGCTGCTCGGCCGACTCGATCGCCGACCTGACGCCCGCCGTCTCCAGCGGAGCGCCGCCTCCGAAGCGGACGTTCTTGAGGAGCTGCGGCAGCGGGTCGAACTGGTGAAGCAACTCGCTCGCCGGGCGGCCGTCCTCGACCAGGCAGGCGAGCACCTGGAGGGCCGCGATCAGGCCGTCGCCCGTCGTCGAGTAATCGGACAGGATGATGTGCCCCGACTGCTCGCCGCCGACGTTGAAGCCGCGCTCGCGCATCGCTTCGAGCACATAGCGGTCGCCGACCTGGGTGCGGACCAGCTCGAGCCCGTTGGTGGCGAGGAACCGCTCCAGGCCGAGGTTCGACATCACCGTCGCGACCACCCCGTCCCCTTCGAGGAGCCCGCGCCGGGCGAAGAAGATGGCGATCAGGGCCATCAGCTGGTCGCCGTCGACGATCCGGCCCGCTTCGTCCACGATGATCAGCCGGTCGGCATCTCCGTCGAGCGCGATCCCGATATGGGCGC
>DATHBY010000460.1:0-3614 GCA_035295885.1 Allosphingosinicella sp. | reverse complement strand
ATCGCCCGGATCGTCGGCTATGGCGAGGTCGAGGCGACGCCGCTGCCGCGGGCGCCCGGAGTGGCCCGGCCGACGGCGACGGCGCAGCAACTGGTCGAGCGCCGGGTCCGCCGGGCGGCCGCCGCGCGCGGGCTGAACGAGGCGGTGACCTGGAGCTTCATCGCCGAAGAGGAAGCGGCGCCGTTCGGAGGCTCGGCCTGGATCCTCGACAACCCGATCAGCGAGGAGCTGAAGGCGATGCGGCCCTCCATGCTCCCCGGCCTGCTCTCGGCCGCCCGGCGCAACATCGCCCGGGGCGCGGAGAGCGTGAGGCTGTTCGAGATCGGCCGGCGCTACCTTGCCGACGGCGAGCGGCCGACTTTGGGCCTGATCCTCGCCGGCCTCGCCGCTCCGCGCCACTGGCGAAGCGGCAGGGCGCGGGGCTTCGAAGCCTTCGACGCCAAGGCGGAAGCCCTGGCGCTGCTCGCGGCGGCGGGGGCTCCGGCCGAGAATCTGCAGCCGCTTCCCGGGGCCTCGGGAGTCTACCATCCCGGCCGCTCCGGGCGGCTGGCGCTGGGGCCGAAGAACGTGCTCGCCGAATATGGCGAGCTCCATCCCGCCACCCTGAGGGCGTTCGACCTGGAAGGGCCGCTGGTCGCCGCCGAGATCTTCCTCGACTCCGTGCCGCAGAAACGGGGCGGGCGGATGCGCGAGGCCTATGCGCCGCCGGCGCTTCAGGCGGTGAAGCGCGACTTCGCCTTCCTGGTGGCGGCGGACGTGCCCGCCGACGCCCTGCTCCGCGCGGTGCGCGGCGCGGACCGGCAGGCGATTTCCGGAGTGTCGCTGTTCGACGTCTTCACCGGCGCGGGCGTTCCGGAGGGGCAGAAATCGCTCGCCGTCGAGGTGGTCCTGCAGCCGGGCGAGAAGAGCTTCACCGAAGAGGAATTGAAGGCGATTTCGGGCCGGATCGTGGAGGCCGCGGCCAGGGCCGGTGCCCGGCTCCGCGACTGAGCGGGCCGCTCGGGCGGCATTCGCCCGGCAGGCGGAATGGGCGGTAAAGCTCGGTTCGCCCTTCATGGCGCGGCTTTGCGCTTTGCTCGCCGAGCGGCTCGACCGCGACACGGAACTCGGCCGGCGGGTGCTCGACTGGCCCGGCTCGACCGACGCCTTCACCGACGCCTTGCCGCTGCGCCTTGCGGGCGGGCTGCACGCGCTGGTCCGCCGGGGCGAGGCGCCGGGCCTCTCCGCCTGCTATCCGCCCCACCCCCTCCCTGACCGGGAGGCGTTATGGGCGGCGCTCGCGCCGGTGCTGGCGGAGCCGGACCTGCTGCCCTGGCTCGACAGCGCTCCGCAGACCAACGAGGTCGGGCGTTCGGCGGTGCTGATGGCCGGGCTGCTGGTCGTCGCCGACCTGTTCCCCAAGCCGGTGGAGCTGCTCGAGCTCGGCGCCAGCGCGGGGCTCAACCTGGTTCTGGACCGCTACGGCCACGACCTCGGCGGGGTGAGGGCCGGCGACCCCGATTCTCCGCTCCAGCTCAGGCCGGAGTGGCAAGGCCTGCCGCCGCCGGATGCGCCGGTGCGGGTGGCTCGGCGGCGCGGGGTCGACCTCCACCCGCTCGACCCACGGCGCGACGGCGACCGGCTGCTCGCTTACGTATGGCCCGACCAGGCGCGGCGGCTGGCCCAGCTCGAGACCGCGCTGGCGATCGCCGCCGAGGATCCGCCGGAGGTCGAGCCGGGCGAGGCGGCGGACTGGCTCGAGGCGCGGCTGGCCGAGCCGCGGGCGCGGGCGACTCGAGTCGTTCTCCACTCGATCGCCTTCCAATATTTTCCGGGGGAGACGAAAGCCCGGATCGAGGCGGCGCTCGGGGAAGCCGGAGCGGCGGCGAGCGGCGAGATGCCGCTGGCGTGGCTACGCTACGAGCATGACGGGGGCGAGCGCATCGCGCTTCGCCTTCGGACCTGGCCGGGCGGCGAGGAAAGGCTGCTGGCGCACGGCCACCCGCACGGGAGCCGGGTGGATTGGCTGTAATCGGTGTCTGACGCCAATTTCTCGTCTGCCAGCGAAAGCTGGCATCCCGGGGGTGAAGGGCACCGAGATCTTCACCCGCCGGGGCCCCGGCCTTCGCCGGGGCGACATGCTTATTCCAGCGCGTTGATCGCCGCGTGGACCCTCGCCTCGGCTTCCTTGCGCGGCAGGCCGGGCGGGATCGGCTCGCCGAAGCGCATGGTGATCACGCCCGGCCTTTTGACGAAGCTTCGGCGCGGCCAGATGCGGCCGCTGTCCAGCGCGACCGGCACGACCGGTACGCCGAGCGCGCGGTAGATGCCGGCGAAGCCTGGTTCGAGCGGCGGCCGCTCGCCCGGAGCGACCCTGGTGCCTTCGGGGAAGATGACGATCGGCCGGCCTTCGGCGACCGCCTCGCCGGCGGCTCGAAGCAGCTTGCGGAGCGCGGCGCCGCCGCCGTCGCGATCGACCGGGATGATCCCGTAGGCGCGGGTCAGCCGGCCCCAGAGCGGGATCCGGCCGAGCTCGCTCTTCATCACCGTCGCCGGAGTGTCGAGGATGAGCTGCATCTCGGTCGTCTCGAACATCGACTGGTGCTTGCTCGCGACGATGACGGCGCCGCCCGGCACCTCGCCTTCGATCCGGGTTCGGATTCCGAGCAGGAAGCGGGCGCAGAAGCGGTTGAAGCCGGTCCAGCCGTCTGCGACCCCGCGGACCGGGCCGACCCCGAGCGGCATGACGGCGATCCCGGCGAGCACGTAGAAGACGCTGCCGGTATAGAAGACCAGGGCGTAGAGCAGCGAGCGGACGAGGTTCATCAGATGCCGACGAACTCCGCCGAGCGGCGGAGGAGATATTTGTTATATTCGGTGAAGAGCTGGACGAAGCTCGGGTTGCTCTCGACCGCGTCGCCGACGACCTCGATTTCGCCGCCGAGCCGGCGGGAGAGCTCGAAGCGGGCCCGGGGCATGTGCCAGTCGGTGGTGACGAGGCGCATCGACCTGAACTTGTGCCGCTCCATCCAGCGGGCGACCTCCTCGGCGTTGGAGCGGGTGTCGACCGATTCGCGGCCGAGGTCGACGCAGCAGCGGAACAAGGCCTCGTCCGCCTGATATTGCGCCGCCAGCTCCTCGGGGCGGACGGTCCGGGCGACTCCGGAGACCAGCATCCGCTTCGCCTTTCCGCGCGCCATCAGGCCGAGGCCCCGCTCGATCCGCTTGGCTCCGCCCGTGAGGACGACGATGGCGTCGGTCGTCCGCTCGTCGGCGGGGCGCGGCAGAAGCACCGCGAACAAGGCGTAGCCGAGCAGATAGAGGAGGAGGATCGCGGAAAAGGCGCGCCGGATCACAGCATCCTCCCAAGGGCCCTCAGGATGGTGGCTCGGGCGACCAGCATGGCGAGACCCACCCCGAGCGCCGGAAGCAGTGCGAGGGCGAGCCAGCTCGTCGCCGGCAGATTGGCCGAGCCGAGCAGGTCGGAGCCGAGAGCGCCGATGCGCTGGCCGATCAGGATCAGGGCGAGCGCCGCGGCTCCGAAGCCGACCATTCCTCCGAACAGGGCGTCGAGCGCGATCCGGCGCTGGAACAGCCGCGCGACCTGGACGTCGGTCGCCCCCATCAGGTGGAGC
>DATHBY010000459.1:0-7919 GCA_035295885.1 Allosphingosinicella sp. | reverse complement strand
GCAGCTGGGCGGTCAAAGGCTTATTCATGGCCTTCATGATCGCCATCGTGCCCGGCAACTGGTTCGGCACAGTGATGCCGGCGGGAGAGGAGATCACCGCCAATCTGATCAGCCTGACCCGCTGGCTGATCACCTTCATGTTCATGATCGATACGGTCTTCGCGACGGTCGGCTACGCGCTGACGATGAAGCCGCTCGACGCCCATATCCGATCCGCCAACCCCTATGCAGCGGGCTGGACTGCGGCTTTGATCTGCTACCCGCCCTTCGTTCTGATGGGCCCGGGCGGACCGCTCAACTACCATCCCGGGACGATGGGCGAGGACGGATGGATCCACTGGCTGGGCGATTATCCCCTGCTGATGACCTTCGTCGCCTTCCTGATGGTGGCCCTGACCGCGGTCTACGCCTGGGCGACGGTCGCCTTCGGAATCCGCTTCTCGAACCTCACCCACCGCGGCATCCTCACCCACGGACCCTATGCCTGGACCAAGCACCCCGCCTATGTGTCGAAGAACCTGTTCTGGTGGCTCGCGATCCTGCCTTTCTTCGCGACCACCGGCAACATGACCGACATGATCCGCAACACCTTCGTCCTGGGCCTGGTCGGCGCGGTCTATTACTGGCGGGCGCGGACCGAGGAGCGCCACCTGTCGGCCGATCCCGCCTATCGCGAATATGCCGAGTGGATGGAGAGGAACGCGCCGCTGCCGCGACTGCGCCGCCAGCTCACCGGCCGCCGGCCCCCGGCCGCGGCCGTCCCCGCCGAGTAGCCGCTGACCGCCGCCCTTGACCCGCGTGAGGGCGGGTCCTATTTCGCGGCCCGCGCTGCCCGATCGTCTAATGGTAAGACTACGGACTCTGACTCCGTCAATCGAGGTTCGAATCCTCGTCGGGCATCCAGCTTTTGCAGTCATCGGCCCAGGTGCGGCACCGCCCGCCGCCGCGCACGCCCCCTCGCTTGGCCGCCGCGCCTTTGGCGACGACGACGCCCAAGCCGGTCTGACGGCTCCATTGCGACAGGAACAGGAGCCGCGAGCCAAGCGAGATTATGGGGGCCGGAACGCCCGTGGTCCTGCGCTCCGGCCCCCGCCCCCGCCTCTCAGAGGAAGCCATTCTGATCACTGGCGGGGGGAGTGGATTCATTGGGAGGGGCCGGACCAGATCCGAAGACCCGCCACGAGCGTGAAAACGAACAGCGCCCATGCCGCACCTACGAGCAGGATCTCCGCCCGGGTAGGTTCGATGGATTTCTCTTCGGCGGTGGACTCTTCAGGCTTCCCAGCCTCATTTTGCATACAGTTCCCCTGCGTCACCGCTGCGCCCGAAAAGCCGGGCGGTTGATCGCGCGTGAACACAGGGAACCGCGCCCTGCGTATTCCCCGAAGGTCTTGTATTCCGCAGGCCACCCGACCGAAGCCGGTGCCTGTGTTCACCGCGAGTGCGGACGCCCCATCACGATCAAGATTAGGAGCGCTAGACGGAACTACGCCGATGCTTGCCACTCGGCAAGGCCGCTGACTCGACTCACTGCATTCCCCCGCGAATTAGTGCGCGGGTCGCAGAGGAGATAGCAAACTGGCAGAGTCTTACTGGTCGTCGTTTTGGTTGCACGACAGTGACGGCGGGGAACGCACCTATAACCGGAAGCCAGGCGATTTGATCGATGACGTTAGAGCTTCCTGTGGAAATCACGGTTGCTCAGGATTCGAAACGACATCGTTCTTCATCTTCAACTCCGACGAGAGTTGAACCTATTCCTTGCTATAATGAGGGGTAACGCCGGCGGGCATCTGGATCTGGTGCGCTCCGGAGCCAGCGACATTTGGGGCGAGCGCGTCATTGCCGACTTTGTGACTCAGGATGTCTTCAAGCTCGTACCTCCTATGCAGCGGCTGATACAGACGGAGCATAGAACATAGAACGAACAAAACATAGAACGTAAAACGAACAGATGACGGCGAGCGCTTTCGGCAAGCCGATGCAAGCTTTGTTGGAGATGCAAGCTTTGTCCGAATCGGGCCGCGCCGGCTGCGCCGGCCGGGGCGAGGATCAGGCCAGCCCCTCCCGCTCTCCCGCAAGCGTCGACACCATGAAGCCCGCGGCGAGGCCGAACAGCGCCAGGCCTCCGAGGCTGGTGGCGAGCGGGGCGAGCAGGGCGGCGGCCTGTTCGCCGAGCGAAGCGAGCTGGTGGGCGGCGAAGAGCAGAGCGCCGCCGCCGCCCATCTCGACGAGCAATTGCTCGCGGCGGCTGCGCGCCGCTTCCCGGGCGAGGGCGTCGGCGCTCCGCGCCAGCCTGATCCGGGCGACGAAAGCCTCGTCGGGTTCGCGCTCGGGCAGAGCGAGCCGGCGGGCGAGTCGGGCGAGCTGGTCAGGAGTCGGGGTCATCATCGTCTCCCAGAAGCTCGAGCAGCTGAGCGCTGCCGCGCGCCACTCGAGTCTTGAGCGTGCCGAGCGGCATGTCCAGTATCTCGGCGGCCTCGCGGTGCGAATGGCCGAGCACCAGGCACAGGACGACGGCGGCTCGGTCGGCCTCCTTCAGCCGGGCGAGGGCGTCCTCGACGATGAGGTCGCGCTCGGCGTCGCCGCGGTCGGCCTGCTCCGGAGCCTCCCCGGTGCCGGCATAAGCCGGAATCCGGCGCCCGCGCCCGCGCATGTCCATCCGAAAGGCGGTCCAGCCGATCCGAAGCAGCCAGCCCCGGTAGCGGCCCTCGCCGGTGAAGGCCGCGGCCTTCGCCCAGGCGGTCAGGAAGGTCTCCTGGGCGAGGTCGTCGGCGCGGTCGGAGCCCGCGACCCGGGCGAGGAAGCCCCTCACGACGCGCTCGTGCCGGCGCACGAGGGCTTCGAAAGCGGCGCCGTCGCCGCGCGCGGCGGCGGCGGCGAGCATCTCGTCCGACTCGGGTTCCAGCTCAGCCACCGGGCCTTTTCAGGAGCGAGCGCCAGTAGAGGACGATCCCGATCAGGGCCGGGAACAGGGCCGCAGACGCGGCGCTCCGGATGTTCTGCTCGCCGCCCTGGATGATTCCCGAGCCCAGGATCGCCACGGCGATCGCGATCAGAACGATTCCGGTCGTCTGGCTTCGCCGCCGCGGCCGGTCGCGAAGCTGCTCGAAAAGCTCGGCGGCGATCGGCGAATCGGCCCTTATCGCCTCCTGCAGGGTCTTCTGGTCCTGATTGTCGTGGCGAAGCCGCATGAAATGGAAGGCGGCGATGAACAGGCCCGCCGCCATGAACGCCAGAAGTAGTTGCTGATCCACTTGCCGTCTCTCCCCGCTTTCGGCCGGCACGGATGAGGATGCCGCCAAGCCGCAGTTTGGATGAGGCGGCGGCGGCGCGACAGCGAATTTTCTCGCGGGTCGACATCAATAGAGCCTCACAACGTCCTTCACCACGCCCTGCCGGAGCAGGCTGTGGGCGAGGATCGTCTCGACCAGGCGCTGGTGGCTGACTCCCAGCGCCCGGGCGGAGCGGGAGATGGTCTTCTTCGACCACAGGTTGCAGGAGAGGTTGACCTCCATGAAGCGGATGTCGTCGGTGGCGGGATCGTAGCGGAACTCGAAGCGCCCGTAGTCGAACGGCCACAGCTCCGGCAGCAGCGCCCGCACCGCCTGGTTGAGGCGTCCGGCGAGGGCTGGGTCGTCGACGATCCGGAGCGGATCCTCGTCCCCGGTCTCGATCAGCCCGCGCTTCTCCTCGTAGCTTCGAGGCATTCCCGGCACGTCCGGGAAATAGCCCATCGGCGGAAGCAGCCATGGGCCGTCCGCTCCGACCACGGGGACGGCGATGTCGATCAGCGGCGCATAGGGCTCGATGATGACGTCGTGGCCGGAGGCGAGGATGTGCTCGGCATGGCCCCTGGCTTCGGCCCAGTCGTCGAGGATCCTGACGCCCCAGGAGGCGGAGCTGGCATTGGGCTTCACGACCAGGCGCTCCCAGCGGAAGGCGGGCCTCTCGACCGGTCCCTGGCCGCGCCGGACGATCGCCCAGTCGGTCACCGGCACTCCGCGAAGCCGGGCGGCCGTCTTCATCAGATGCTTGTCGTCGGAAAGCCCGCGAAGCATCGGCGCGGCGCCGAGGAAGGGCAGGCCGTGGCGGGTCAGGATCAGGGGCGCGAGCATCTCCGAATTGAGGAAGCCGGCGCGGTTGAGCAGAGGGACGACGAAATCCGCGTCGGGCCGCTCCCAGATCTGGTCATAGCTGTTGGCGGCCGAGACGAAGAAGCCGGCCGTCCTGAGCGTCGTCAGCAGCTCGTGATGATAGACGGCATGGGTCCCGTCCTCGGCGTCCGGCACGCCGCCGGAGAGCGCGTGCTTGGCGAGGAACAGGATGACGAGGCGGTCCTTGTCCTCGTCGAATATGCGCAGCGGCCCCTGACGCCTCGGTATGTGTTTCACGCTATCGCTCCCGGTGGTTCATCAGCAAGGATGCCGGGGCGGGGCGGTTTGGATGTGGAGGCATCGAGAGCGCCCTCCCGGCTTCCGCCCGGATGACTCGGCAGGTCGTGGAAAATGGGGGCGCGGGGCGACGGGCGCGGGGGCGTCATCGATTCATACTCGGTCGGGGCGTCGCCGCCATCCTCCTCTTCCGCCTCCTCGGAAGTGTCGGAACCTTCATAAGGTTCGGCTTCCCCTGGAGAAGAAATCTCGTCTCCGGCGAAGCCGAAGTAGCGGTCTCGGCGGGCGTGATCGGCGGCCAGCGCATCGGCGTCCTCCTGCTCGACCTGGGCGTCGACCGCCGCCTGTTCGCGCGCCGACAGAGTGCGCCGGTAGTCGCTGTCTGCCGGATCGCCGCGCTCTTCGCCGCTGAAGCCGGCGGGCGGCGGGAATTCTGTCCACCAGACGCCGTAATCGTCCTCCCAGACCTCGTGGCCATCGAACTGGGGCCCGGAGACGCGGCCCTTCCCAGCCGCGGCCGCGTCCGGCCCGTCGGGCGGCGGGAGGCCCTGTTCGAGGGCGTCCATATGGGCCTCCCAATTCTCGCAGATGGCGCGGCATTCCTGTGGGGGTTCGAGGAGATGCTCCGTCTTCCCCAGAAGGTAGGTGAGCAGGCGGTTGTCGTAGACTCGCTCCTGGCTGACCAGCTCGCCATGATAATAATGGCCCTTGAGGGTGCCTTCGACGGCGCGCTCGAAGGCGATCGAGCGAAGCCGCCGGGCGCCGAACATGTGGGCGGCCTCGCATGCGCGGTCGAAGTCGCGGGCGTCGGCGCGTCGACGCACCCGGTTGATCGACTGCTCGCTGACCCCGATCCGAGCCGCCGCCTCGCGGGCGACACCGCAATCGGCCAGCGCCTCGACATAGGCGCGCTGCTTCTCGGGCGTCAGGCCGTCGGTGCGGTAGCGAAGAGGAACCGGCTCGAAGTCGAGACGATCCGGAGCCTCGGCGGGCCGGCAGTTGAAGGGCGAGGCGGCATCATCGGACGACGGCTCGGGCGAATGCGCGTGGCGCGAATCAGTCTGGTCCATCCCTATTATAGAACATAGAAAGAACAAAATAGGACAATGGTTTTTTTCGGCACGAGGAATATCGTGCTAATTCAAAGTCTTGGCGCGAGAAAAGTGTAGGATTTTTCGAGAGTAGGTGAACAATTGCTCCTTTGGCCCGGGTTTTCGTGGTCTCGCGCATCGCGCGTTTCCCGCTCCGCGGTCGTGCGCTGTCTTCTTGAGGGAAGGCGCGATGGCACAAAGGCGACGCAGGAAAAGGGGACCGCATATATTTTAGATCTGCCGGAGGCACGTCGGCGGGACTCGAAATATATGCTGCCTCTTTTTCGATGGGCCCTCCTTTTCGGTTTCGGGAGGGGCGCGGTGGAAGCGGGCTCCCTGCGCGAGGTGTTCTATCGGCCTTCGAGGACGGATTCGACGGGATGCAGGCAGGGATAGTGGACGAAGGCGATCGGCTCGGGCGGCTCGACCGGCTCATTGTGCAGGATGCCGATCGCCTCGACCGCCTTTCCCGCCAGCCGCCGCTCGCTCTCCGGGCGAATGCCGGCGTCCGACCAGCTTGGCTCCAGCAGCACCGTCTCGCCGTCCTCGAGCCTGATGCCGACGCGCCCATCGAAGCGGGGCGGCAACGGACTGCGCTTGCGAAGGTCCATCTCCGTATAAACTCCGCGAACCCGGACCCGGCGGCCGGACAACGGCTCAAGATCATCCGACCGCCGGCAGACGGGAAGGCCGTCCCCGCTCATCTCGAAGCGGGCGGGAGTTCCGCGCCCGCGGACGCCGCGTTCATGGCGCCGGCCTCTTGTACACCTTCATCGTGACCGGCTTCGTGCCATGCTCACCGCTTGCCAGGGCTTGCTCATGGAAGGTCTGACCGGCCTTGACCGTCCCGTACATGTTGAAACCCCATTCCGTGTCGGCCTTATTCCCGAAATTCTCGAGCGTCACCCGATCATCTCCACTCGACAGGATCACCCCGCCCCAATGGAAATTCCACGTCCCCTTTCCGGCGACGGCAGTGATACCGCGATTTATTGCATAACCTTCCCCCAGGGCCGGCTTGACATATTTGTTGAGGCCCGCCTGTTCATCCAGCTTGTCCCGAAGCGCCTCCGGCATATTCTCGTATTGGTACACGGCGGCCGCGCCTTTGGCGGCCCCCAGCGCCTTGCTGCTCGACTCCAGCTTGGCGGCAAGCGCGGCATCGGTGCTGGAGCCGGCGAGAATCGTCTCGAGGATTTCGGCCTTCATGCCTTCGGGTTGGGAAGCGGCCGTCTCCCGCCCCTCCATCAGCGGCTGCCCTTGCGGGTCGGACGTCACCGTCCGGTATTGCGCGCTCACTTTGTCGAGGTCGCCCGCGCCCTTGGCGCCGAGGATATTGCGCGCGACGTTTCCGCAATCCGGCCCTATGGTCAATCCTGCACCGGCGCTCTGGTTCACGAGGTTCTTGGCGTGGACGCCGTTGAGCGTCCGGGCCTCACCGCCTTCCGGCGCAACTCCCTTGAGCGTCGACGCCTGCTTCTCGAGCTCTACGCCGGAGCCGACGGCCTTCAATACCGTATTCGCCGAATCGATCTGTGACGAAGCTGCCCAGAGCAAATGGGCAGCCGAGCCTTGCTCCACAGCCATGTTTCCGTCGTCCGATACCCGCAGCGGCACTCCGGCCGGCCATTTATCCGCGGTCTGATCGGCGACCGCGACCACAGTGTAGCAATGGGGGCCCGCTCCGACTGTCGCGCCGTCGCCTCCGAGCAGGGCGCCGGCTGCGCGCCCCTGGACGATCCGCTGCTCGATCGCCGCAGCGTGGCCTTCGGGGCCGAGGCCCATGTCGCCGGTCCGGCCGGTCTGCTGGAGGACGTGGGCGGCCTCGTGGGCGGCGACCCCGAGCGGCGGGTCGGGCGCCGCGAAATGGGTGCGGCCGGCCACGGTGAAGGCCGGCACGCCCCTGCCGGCGCAGCCTTCCGGGTCGAGCTTCGCGGTGGCTGCAAAGGGCCGGCCGAGCATCCGGCCGATCCGGCCCCCATGGGGGAAGCTTCGCATCACTGCATCCGGGCCCGATCCGAGCTGGTCCCTGCCCAGACGAACAGGGCGCGGCGATGGGGCCCGGGCGGGCTTCGAGACGCTCGCGGCGGCCTTGGGTTTCGGGGTCGGCGGTGCCCTCATCATGGCGTTTGTCCCGGCTCCGGAGCGAGCCCGGCGATTATGGCCCAACGCCCGGCCAGCGGCAATGGCGGCCCGGCGCTGTTGTCTCCGTTTCGGTGCAAGTTATGGTGCCCAGGAGAGGACTCGAACCTCCACGCCCTTGCGAGCGCCAGCACCTGAAGCTGGTGCGTCTACCAATTCCGCCACCTGGGCACGGGGTAGGGGGCGCGAACTAGGGGGCGTGCCCGCGCTTGTCAACGCGGCGGCGGGCGGGCATGGGGGCGCCGCGGATTTCAGCGAAAAAGAGGTGACAGTCACGCGTGACTGTCCCCAT
>DATHBY010000458.1:0-6500 GCA_035295885.1 Allosphingosinicella sp. | reverse complement strand
CTGATCGGGCGCCCGAATGTCAAGGTTCGGCAGGCGAGCGTCAACGCGGCGGGGCAGGCCGATTATCTGGTGCTCGACGACGTCGACTGGCGCAGCTCGTCGGACGCGCAGTTCGGCAACACGCAGTTCAAGCAGGCCACTCTGAACTTCACGCACGAATTCTCGAACCGGTTCCGGACCGACGCAACTGCCGGCTGGTCGCGCTCGGAGTTCAGGGGGACGGGGCTGCTCGCCGAGTTCAACGCCATCGACAAGGACAATTACACGTTCGATGCGCGCGGCGACGGGATCATGCCGGTGTTCAGCCCCGGCTTCAACATCGCCGATCCGGCCCAATGGACGCTGGTCAAGGGCCTATCGACGATCCGGGCCTTCAACACGCTCGTGAACAACGAGTTCAAGGTCGGGCGCCTGAATTTCGCCTACGATCTCACCGACCAGTTCACCCTCCGCTTCGGCGGCACCTTCAAGCAGTTCGACTTCGACAGCGACCAGAGCCGGCGCGAGCAGGATATCGAGGCGGTGAATCCGACCCTCGCCGAAGCGCGGCTCAACATAACCGACCTCGGCCGCACGATCGGCTTCGGCCAGGGCCTGACGGTGTCGCCCGGAACGCCGACCAGCATGTTCGTGCCCGATCTCGACGCCTTCCGGCGGCAGTTCGGCATCGACTGCAATTGCGTCAACAAGTGGGGCGATTACCGGGCCATCCCCGACGGCCGCGAAGCCAATGCGGTGACGGAGAGGGACCTCTCCGGCTTCGCCCAGGTCGATTACGAGTTCCCGCTGTTCGGCAACCCGCTGCGCGGCGACATCGGAGTGCGAGTCGCCCGCACGCGAGTCACCGGCCGCGGCAATGTCGGCGGCACCCGCAGCTCCGTCGGTCTGCCGGTCGAGGCGAACAACGAATATACCGACGTGCTGCCGTCGCTGAACGCCAATTACGAGGCAGCGGACGGCTTCCTCATCCGCTTCGCGGCGTCGAAGACGATGTCGAGGCCGCAGCTCGGCGCGCTCACTCCGGGCACGACCGCTTTCGCGACCGGGCTCAACGCCGCGGGTGCCGCGCCCCAGATCACCGTCGGCAACCCCTATCTCAGCCCGTTCCGGTCGACCAACCTCGACCTGAGCTTCGAGAAATATTTCGGACGCAACGGACTCATCGCGCTGACCCTGTTCCACAAGGACCTGGCGACCTTCCCGCAGCAGATCGCGCTGGAGGCGCCGCTGTCGGATGTCTTCGAGCCCGAAATCTACGAGCAGCTGCTGGCCAACATTACGTCGCCCACCTTGCGCGCCTATACCGAGGCGGGCGGGGTCTGGGCCGTGCGCCAGTTCCAGGACGCGCCGGGCGGGAAGATCCGGGGCTTCGAGATCAACGTCCAGTCGGACTTCTTCTTCCTGCCGGGTCCCTTCAAGAACATGGGCATCACGGCCAATTACACCTACATCGATTCGAAGCTCACCTACCTCACCAGCACCGAGCTCGCGACCCGGCAGGGGCAGACCGGCACGACGGCGGCGAACCAGTTCGCCACCGGCCCGTTCCTCAACACCTCGCCGCATTCGTTCAACGCGACGCTCTACTACGAGAACAAGACCTGGTCGGCGCGCGTTTCCGGAGCGTACCGCACCCGCTACGTGAATCGCTTCCCGCTGGTCAGCGGCACCTGCGCGGTCGGCCTCACGACCAACGCCGGCGCCGCGTGCAACTCGCCGGTGATCGCGGACTTCGGCTATACCGAGAACACGCTCAACATCGACGCCGCGTTCGCGCTCAACCTCACCGACCAGATCAAGCTCACCCTGGAAGGCCGCAACCTCACCAACAGTCCGCAACACCGGACGATGTACGAGGCGAGCCCGGTGACTCAGAATTATTCGAGCACCGGCCGGATCATCACCGGCGGAGTCAGGCTCGTCTTCTAGGCGCAGTCCCCGCGCATAGACCTGAGGGGGCGGCGGGCCGGACCTGCCGCCCCCTTTTTTCCCGGTTCAGTCGGATCGGCGAAGCAGAGGGCTCAGCCCCGCCGCTCGACGAGCGCGTTCAGCCATTCCTCGAGCTCGGTGTAGCCGTCGCCGTCGCGGTCGGCGTTTCCGTCGGCGGGGTCGGCAGGGTCGAGACTCTGCGCCCGCTCCCAATCGTCCGGCATGCCGTCGCCGTCCGAATCCTGCCACGGGCTCCCGGCGGCGAGCTCCGGCCAGCCGCCGACCTGCTTCTGGCTGTCGATCAGGCTTCCGGTGCCTCCGCGCACCGTCTCGATCACCCGCGCATCGACCGCGTCGCGCGCCAGCGACGCGCCCGCCCCGCCGAGCACCCGCTCATAGGCTCGTGCCGCCGGATCGGCGGCCACCGGCGGCATGGCGAGCGGCCCCGAGAGCCGATACCCCGAATCCATCCGGCCGGTGACGAGGCTCCATGGATCGCTGGGCACCGCCCCGTCCATGCTGTTGCCGGCGAACCAGGCGCGGGCGAGCGGGTTGCGCTCGTCGAAGGCGATCCGCTTCTTCGTGGCCGGCCCGCTTTTGTAAACATTGTCGACGAAATTGTAGAAGGCCAGCGAGGCCTTGTCGCCGCTGTCGTGATTGTAGCCCGCCTGGCTGCCGCCCCAATTGTAGAAGACGTTCGAGCGGAAATCGTAAAAGGCGCCGACGCTGTCCTTCCCGGGCGTCAGGTAATTGCCCGGCCTCGGCATTCGCGCGGCATGGTGGGCCCAAAGATTGTGGTGGAAGCTCATCCGGGCGCCGCGAGCGCCGCGCAGTAGCGAGCCGTAGCCGTGCTCGCCCTTGGCGTGGGCGGACCGGCGGAGCGATTCGGAGATGATCGACCATTGCACCGTGACATCGCGCAGGTCCTCCTTGACCGTCTCGTAATCGGAACCGGAGGAGAGGGTCTCGTCGACGGACCAGCTTGCCGAGACATGATCGGCGATGATTCGGCGGCCGCGGCTGATCGTGAAGGCGTCGCTCTGGGCGCCGCTTTCGTCGCCGAGGCGGGTGCGGATGAAGCGGACGACGACGTCGTCGGCGGCGATCTCGAAATGGCGGTCGCGAAGCGTGATGCCGCCGCCCGGAGCCGTCTGGCCGGCCACCGTCACCTGGCCGTTGCGCACGACGAGCGGCTTCTTGAGGCGGATCGTCCCGCCGACGTCGAAAACGATGGTTCGCGGCCCCTTCGACTCGATCGCCGCGCGCAGCGATCCCGGGCCGCCGTCCTCGAGGTTGGTGACTCGGAGCACCGGGCCGCCGCGCCCGCCTTTGGCGAGTGCGCCGGCGCCCTCGGCGCCCGGGAAAGCGGGGATTTGGGAAGCCGCGGCAGCGGCCGTGGCAAGCAGCGAAGTCAGTAACATAGCGATGAATTAGCAGCTATTGATACCGGTGTCATCCTGTGCCACGGTTGCCTCCGCACGAAGCCGCCGCCAGAGCGGTCCGTGAGGATGAGAGTGAGGCCGATGCAAGGCGATTGGAGCAGGCGTGGCATTCTCGCCGGTGGCATGGCCGCCGCGCTCGCGCTTCCGCTCGCCGGCTGCGGCCGCTCCGCCGCGGGAACGCTCTACGGCACCGACACCCATCCCCGCGATTACCCCACCGTCCAGGCCTTCCGCCATTTCGGCGATCTCATCGAACGGCGCAGCGGCGGGCGCCTGAAGCTGAAGCTCTTCCCGGGCGGTCAGCTCGGGGCGGAGCGGGATACGCTGGAGATCACCAGCTTCGGAGGGCTGGACTTCAACCGGGTGAACCTCGCTCCGCTCAATTCGATCGAGCCCCTCACCATCGTGCCCTCCCTCCCTTTCCTGTTCGAGACCGAGGATCATATGCGCCGGGCGCTCGACGGAGAGCCGGGGCGCCGGGTGCTGGCCTCGCTCGAGAAGCACAACCTCATCGGGCTTTGCTTCTACGATTCGGGCGGTCGCTCCTTCTACAACACGAAGCGGCCGATCCGGCGCCCCCAGGACATGCGGGGCCTCAAGATCCGGGTGCAGAACAGCGACCTCTACGTGTCGATGATCCGCTCGCTGGGCGCGGATGCCACGCCGATGGACCTGGGCGAGGTCTATCAGGGGCTTGTCCAGGGCGTGGTCGACGGTGCGGAGAATAACTGGCCCTCCTACCAGAGCGGACGTCATTACGAGGTGGCGACTCACTACAGCCTCACCAATCACGTGATGGCCCCCGAAGTGCTGCTGATGTCGAAGACCAGCTGGGACGATCTCGCCCCGCTTGACCGGACCATTGTGATGGAGAGCGCACGCGAATCCGTGCCCTACATGCGCCGCCTTTGGGACGCGCGCGTGGCTGCGGCACGAGCCGCGCTGCTCGCCGTGGGAGTCAAGCTCAACGAGGTCGACCGCGAGGCCTTCCGAGCGAGCATGCGCCCGGTGTGGGAGGCGTTCGTCAAGACTCCCGAGCAGCGCGAGGTCGTCGATTCCATCCTCGCCATGGGAGGCGGAAATGCTTGATCGGCTGAGGCGGGTCAACTCGGCGGCGAGCGCCGCTCTGCTCCGCGCCGGCGCCTTCGGGCTGATCGCGATGACGGCGATCATCGGCTGGCAGGTCTTCGGCCGCTACGTGCTCAATTCCAGCCCGGCCTGGGCTGAGCAGGCGGCCCTGGTGCTGATGATCTGGTACGTCTTCTTCGCCGCCGCGGCCGGTGTGCGGGAGGGATTCCACATCCGCATCCTCGCGCTCGAATCGGTGCTTTCGCCGCGCCGGCGGCATCTGATGCGATTCGTCGCCCATCTCGTCGTCGGCTTCAGCGGGGTAGCGATCGCGATCTGGGGCGGCGAGCTGGTGGCGAGGACCTGGAGCCACGTCATCCCCACCCTCGGGCTCCCGCGCGGAGTCGCCTACCTGCCGCTGCCTCTGTCGGGCGTGCTGATCGCCTTCTTCACGATCGAGCTGATGCTCGAGGACGCCGCCGGCGAGGAAAGCGCCGATCAGGAGATGAGCCGGTGGAGCTGACCATCCTTCTGCTGACCTTGCTGGTCCTGCTCGCGCTGGGCGTGCCGGTCGCCTTCGCCCTTCTCGGGGCCACTCTCGCCGCCTTCCTCGCGCTCGACATCCCGCTGGTCGTGGCCTTCCAGCGCATGGCCGCGGGCATCAGCGTCTTCAACCTGATGGCGATCCCATTCTTCATCTTCGCCGGGGACCTCATGTACCGCGCGGGAATCGCCACCCGACTAGTCCAGGTGGCCGAGGCGATGTTCGGCCGCGCCCGCGGCGGGCTGGGCCAGGTCAATGTCGGCGCCTCCATGCTGTTCGGCGCCGTTTCCGGATCCGCCATCGCCAGCGCGTCGGCGATGGGCTCGACCCTCATCCCGCTGATGAAGGACAAGGGCTACGACAGCGATTATTGCGTCAACGTCACCGTCACCGCGGCCATCGTCGGCCTGCTTATACCGCCGTCGCACAACATGATCATCTACGCCGCCGCCTCGGGCACCGGAGTCTCGATCGGCGACCTGTTCCTGGCGGGAATCGTCCCGGGCATCCTCACCGGGCTGCTGCTGATGGCGGTGTCGTGGGTGGTGGCGGTGAAGCGCGGCTATCCCAAGGGCGTGTTTCCCGGCTGGCGGCCCTTCCTGCGCGCCGCGGTCTTCGCCCTCCCGGGGCTGATGACCGCCGTCATCATCATGGGCGGCATCCTGAGCGGCGTCTTCACTCCGACCGAATCCTCGGCGATCGCCGTCATCTACACGATCGCGGTCGGAGCACTCGTCTACCGGACCCTGGGCTGGCGCAACTTCATGGAGGCCGCAACCCAGTCGGTGAAGACGGCGGCGATGGTTCTCCTCATCATCGCCTCGGCAACCGGCTTCGGCTTCGCGCTGGCGATCCTCGAAGTGCCCGCGGAGCTGGCCGGGCTCATCGGTTTCATCACCGAGAATCCGATCCTGGTTCTGCTCATCGTCAACGTCATCCTGCTGCTGCTCGGGACGTTCATGGACATGGCGCCGCTGATCGTCATCACCACTCCGATCTTCCTGCCGATCCTGGCCCCGCTCGGCATCGACCCGGTCCATTTCGGAATCATCATGATGCTCAACCTCGGGATCGGCCTGGTCACCCCGCCGGTCGGCTCGGTGCTGTTCGTGGGTTCGGCGATCGGCGGGATTCCCGTGGAGCAGGCGGTGAAGACGATCTGGCCGTTCTACGGAGCGCTCATCGTCGCCCTGATGCTGGTCAGCTATGTGCCGGAGCTCTCGCTCGCACTTCCACGCTGGTTCGGATGAGGATTTCGGCCGTGAAGTCGCTGCTCCCGTTCGCGCTCCTCGCCCTCGCCGCCTGCGGAGGGGAAGCCGCTTCCGGCGACAGGGTCGAGAGTGGCGGAAAGCGCGAAGTGGCGCTGAAAGATGTTCCCTAGAGTTTGTCCTGTTGTGATGGAAGCGAGGCATTGGTCATGCCGGACTTGATCCGGCATCCACCTTCTTCTTCCACCGGGATTGGGAAAAAGGTGGACCCCGGATCAAGTCCGGGGTGACGATTCTGCTTCGGCAGGA
>DATHBY010000457.1:0-3835 GCA_035295885.1 Allosphingosinicella sp. | reverse complement strand
CGGGGGCCGCGAGCCGGTAGCTCGGGGGGATGGCGGACCTGGCTCGGGAATATGCGGCGCGGGCGGCGACCTTCCGGCGCCTCGCCGGAGCGCTCAAGAGCGAGGAGGACCGGGTGGCCCTGCTCGCGATCGCTATCGACTATGAAAGGGAGTCGGAGCGGCTGAAGAAGAGCCTTGGGCGGCCCCCTAAGCGGCCTTGAGAACGCCGTCGCGGATGGAGTCGTTGGCGAAGCGGGCGACGGCTTCGAGCTGCTTGCGCAGGAAGTCGAGAGTCGCCGGATCCTGCTGGCGGTCCGCCGGGAAGCAAATCTCTCCCTCCTCGGAGCGGGCCAGATAGCCCCGCTCGATCAGGGCGCTGACCTTGCGCCGGGTGGTCTCGCGGTTGAGGCCGGTGGCGGCGGCGATCGAGCTGATGTTGCAGCCGGCGGCGTAGCCGGGCGGAAGCGGGGTGGCGACGCTGCACAGGCGCTCCGGAAGGTCGGTGCGGGTCAGCCGCTCGCCTGAGATCGCGATCACGGCGAGCAGGATCATCGCCGATTCGTTGTCGCCGACCCCGGCCCGCCAATTCTCCATCGCCCGCGAGGTGAGGAGGGCGAGCCGGATAGCGGTGAGGCGGCTCATCGCCGCCGAAGCTTCATTGTCGATGGTGAGTTGCATCTGCCTGGGCGAAATGGCGCGGGGGCGCCCCTCATTCAATGCCGGGCGCACAAATTGAGCACCCAGGCCGCGATCGCGCCGGCCGGAGACGATCTTTCAGCGACGTTTATCGCAGGGGCCTTCGAACGCCTCGAATTCGGCAGGGGCTTCCGACGCAAGCAGCTCCCGAAACCATTTGGCGCCCTTGAGCTGCTTCCAGCCCGTTCCCTCGAACATCACGTCGCCGACGGCGTCGGTGAGAGCGTGGTCGGCCTTGCCGGCATAGCTGCTCGGCTGGACCACCCACGCCGACCCCGCCCCTGAGCCGGCGGCCCGCCACGTTCGACGCGAGGGGAAAGCGTCCTCCATTGGCTGCTTGCCGACATTGAGCAGAACCGGCTCGATCTCCGCTCCGCGCAAGTCGGCGCCCGCGAAAGAGGCTGCGGAAGCGTAATCGTCGGTGAAGTAACCGAGCGGAAAGCCTCTGAACACGGCCCCTCTCAGATCGGCGCACCTGAAGTCGGGCATCGGCACCCTGTGCGGCAGGTCCCTGGCAAGCTCGACGACGAAGGATCCCGCGTACGAACCCTGAAGCTCGCCGGAATAACGGCTGCGGTCCGTGAAGCCCACCGGGGTCCTGCCGGACCCTTCCGAATAATCGAATACAGCCTTGCTCAGCTTGGCCCCATTGAAGCTGGCGCCCGTAATATTCGCCTTGGAAAAGTCGGCTCCGGTCAGGTCAGCGCCGCTGAAGTCGGCAAATGCCAGGATTGCCGACCTGAAGCTGGCGCCGCTCAGGTCGAGCCCGGCGAGCGACGTGTCCGCCAGGTAGACGCCGGAGAAGTCCTGGACCCGGCCGCCGTTGCGCTGCAGGTGGACGATCGCCTCCGCCAGGGCCATCAGCCTGCGGATGGTGATGCCGCGCGCATCATCTCCCTCACCGCCGCGAGCGGCGTAAATCGCCTGACTCTCGACGAGCGCACGGTCGTAATTCAAGATGACCCGAAGGCTGGAGCTCAGGGTTTCAGGTTCGACGAGGCTATGATCGATGCTTCGGAGCAGGTCGATCATGGTCCTCTGGATCAGCAGATTTTCCTCTACCGAGACGGCATTGGCCAGGGAGAGCATTATCTGCATGTTCCGCGGCTGGTTCTCGCGATCCAGATAGAGGCCGACGGTCGCGACTGCGCCCATTCGCTGCGCGGCATCCTTGCTCGTCAGGTCCGCCAGAACGCGCGCCAGCCGCTCCTCGGTTCGCAGCTCCCGCTCGCTGGCGCGATCATCCAGCCAGCGATAGATGGTGAACCCTCCGCCCATCGCCGTCGCAAGGGCGACGAGCAAAGTCCCCGCGCTGGCGAGCGACGCGAGCGATTCTCGCCGCCGTGAGCGCCGAGTAAGAGCTTTCGCGGCCAGACGGCTATCCAGTCGAGCCTTCCTGGCCAGGGCCATGTTGAGCTCGTCCTGGGTGGTACGCGGGGCCGATGAGTCTCCTGGCCGGTCCTCGGGCCGCCCCCTCGGCGCTTTCATGATCCGCTCCCTGCCGCGCATCGGCCTACCCCAGGCCTGTGCAGATGGGGAATGCATAAGCTGGATCGGCGCGGCATTTCCAGCCGCTTCAGGCGGCGAGGGACCGGTTCCCCTGTCCCGGATCGAGCGTGGGGCCGCCGGCGAACACGGTCCAGCCGAGCTCCCCGGCCCGAGTCATCGCCTCCGCGGCCCGGGCGTCGCCGGCCGGTCCCGGAGCGGTCCAGCCGCAGCGCGGGCAATCCTCGTCGCTGCGCAGGGCGGGGTGGATTGCCCAAGGGCGGTCGGTTGAACAGACAAGCATAGCGGGAACTCTCACTCTCTCACGGCCAATGTATAATTATGCAATCCTGTGCATACAATAAACAAAATTCAGACCGCCGTTGAAGGCGGGGCCGCGACTGCCTAGGAGCAGCGGCACTCGAACCGCAGGAGCATTCGGATGAAATTGGGACCAGATATCGCGGCCGTCGTCACCGGCGGCGCCTCGGGCCTCGGCGAGGCGACGGCTCGGGCGCTCGCTGAGCGCGGGGTCAAGGTGGCCGTGTTCGACCGCGATGCGGAGAAGGGCGAGGCGGTCGCCGTCTCGATCGGCGGAATCTTCGTGCAGGTCGACGTGACGTCTGACGAGGCGGTCGCCGCCGGCTTCGCCAGGGCGCGCGAAGCTCACGGCCAGGAGCGGATCTGCGTCAATTGCGCCGGGGTCGCCAATGCCGCCAAGACAGTCGGCCGCGACAAGGCGACGGGGGAGGCCAAGCCCTATCCGATCCAGCAGTTCGAGCTCGCCATCCAGATCAACCTGATCGGCACCTTCCGGGTGCTCGCCCAGTCGGCGCTGGGGATGGTGTCGCTGGAGCCGCTCGAGGACGGCGAGCGCGGCCTCATCATCAACACCGCCTCGGTGGCGGCGCAGGACGGCCAGATCGGCCAGGCGGCCTATTCGGCGTCCAAGGCGGGCGTGCTGGGAATGGCGCTCCCGATCGCCCGCGACCTGATGAACGAGGGCATCAGGGTCAACACCATCCTCCCGGGCGTGTTCGAGACCCCGATGGTGGCGATGATGCCCCAGAACGTGAAGGACGCTCTGGCGGCCCAGGTGCCCTTCCCCAAGCGCCTCGGCCGGGCGGAGGAATATGCGCGGCTGGCCGTGTTCATGGCGGAGAACAACTATCTGAACGGGGAATATGTGCGGCTCGACGGGGCGATCCGGATGGCGCCCCGCTAGGCCTTCCAGCCTCGCAAAACTACGTAAGAGCCGCCGAAGTAACGACTCGTTACCCTTTTTCCGACGACATTCCGGGCGCCGCACCGACTTGAAGGGAGGACCCGGCATGCGTGTCGCCGCCATGCTCGAGAGGGGAGCCGCCGAGGACCGGCGGCGCTCCTTGCGCTATCCGGTCAATTTCGGAGCCGGCCTCGCTTCCGCCAACGACCGCCCCGGCGCTCCGGTCATCGTCGTCGACCTTTCGACCGACGGCTGCGGAATCGAGGTGGCCGGCCATTGCGAGGTCGGCGCCCGGGTCTGGCTCAAGCTGCCCGGGCTGGAGAGCTGGCCCTCGCGGATCGCCTGGGCGCAGGGCGACCGGGCGGGGCTGAGCTTCGACCGGCCCCTGCATCAGGCGGTAGTGGACAGGTACGCGTAGCGCCCGCGAAGCCCGGGGCCAGAGGCACGGGG